>CAYGTH010000044.1:7188-25632 GCA_964352745.1 uncultured Bacteroidia bacterium | reverse complement strand
CTGTGGGGCTTTATGTTCCGACATGCTATTGGCTTGAATGCTGAACGAGCCTAGTAATTGTCTAACTTTTGAAAATAGTGGCCCCCATCAATCTCGACATCTTCGAAGGTTTTTTCCAGTTTTTTGGGATCTATTTCACCGGAAAAACTGATGATTAAAAAATCTTTGGGATCATCAACCAGCATGACGAGTTCAGTAATTTTTCCCCTTTCTTCCTGTACCACAAAATTGACAAGGGTCGCCCCATCCCGAATTTGCATGAGCTCTTCATATCGGTCTTTTTCAAGGGAATTGCGAAGGGTCTGAATATCTGATCTCTGGATCTGGTGATTTTTTTTCTCCGCAGCGATCAACCGCAGCCCCGTCAATTTGTTTACTTCCCTCCGGGTCTCCTCGTCCTTATCGCCTTGAAACAGCATGTGCAGCAGGCTTCCGCTGATATTGAGGCTGGTGACGCCTTCCTGGCCTTCGTACTTTTCATAGAAATTGTTGATGCTTCGGTTTTGGGCGAATATCCAAACCGGAAGTACCAGGGTGCAGATGATGATTGCTACTTTCTTCATGATAAATGGGTTAAAATGAAACAATAGGGAGTCTGGATCGCGCTAAGCAGCTACGATTGTGTGTGAGACCCCGGAATGATGAATAAATTTTTGCTACGTGTGAATGCCCAACAGATTAAGAAATTTCCTCCTAATCGTCTAGTTTCTCCAAATGCTCCATCCCCTCTATCTCCATGCTATCGGCCAGTTTGGCTATTTGCCGAAGGCTGATTTCCCCCGTGATACTCAATAAGAAAAAGGTATCTTCCCCTCCAACCAACATGAGCAGCTCTTCTACCTTATCTTTATTTCCGGATTCAAGGATATAAAATTCAATGCGTTCTCCTCCATCCCGGATGCTCATCAGCTCTTCATAAGCTTTGTTTTTCATGGTGGCAGCCGCTTCCTGATACAAACCGATTCCTCTCTTATCCAGTGTCGCAGAGTCAGCGGCCAGGATATAGAGCCCCGTCAATCGGTTGACCGTCTCCTGCACATCCTTCTCGCTTTTGTCTAAATCCGCAATCAGCGAAAACATGCGTTGACTGATCCGAATACTGGTAAACCCCTCCTGTACCACATAGCTATCAAAAAACCGGCTGATGGCATCGTTCTGAGCACTGGCAATAGAAGGGAGTCCCATAAAGCCTATCAGTAAGATCAGGAGGAACCATCTAGCGTTAGGTCTTCGGTTTTGGGGTTGAATGTTATACATATTCACAACGTTAATTCGATGAAGGGTCAGACCCACTGATTTTCAGCAGTTTATCAGATGACCGTTTGAGTATATTGAGTTCTCGGCTATGCTTTTTGCCGGCTCCCATACGAGACGAAACCAGGAATAAGGCTTCTCTCACAGCTTCATACGCCTCTTCCGGGTCCTCAAAGGTGTCTGTCTCCACCTCTTGCTTAGCCAGTAGCCTGGTTTGATTCCATTCTATTCCCGAATAGATGCCGAATAGGAGTAACATACCGGCAGCTATGCGAAGGCTCCACGTTAGCCATCTGTTTCGTGAAGGTGCTGCTTCTCGATAGCTCGATGCTTCCGTCTCCGCAGTTTGGGATCGCTTCCGCTTTCCCTCTGCTTCATACCAGGCAAATAAAGCCGCTGTACTCTTCCATTTTTCAGGGATGGATTCCTGTTGGAAAAATAGTCGTAGTTCCGTTTCCTCCGAAAGCGAGGTTTCTCCCGCCCAGTAGGCTTCCAGCAAGCGTTCTATTCGTTCATGTGCCATAGGATTCCGTGAGTTGAAGCTGTTTCCGTAATTGTTTCCTGGCGCGAAAGAGATTGACCTTTACCTGATCCAGCGAGATTTCGATCATATCTGCAATCTCCTGGTAACTGTGTCCTTCGATATCCCGCAGTTGGATCACCATCCGTTGTTTCTCAGGCAATTGTTCGATCAAATTGTGGATGCGTTTCATCAGTTCTGCTCGTTCCGTGATCCGGTCAGGCGTCAACTGAGGGTCATAAGCCTCCGGCAAATGTTCCATTTGCTGCTGAAACCTGCGATGTCCACTCTTGAGGCGATCCAGTGATAAATTTTTAGCCATTCGCATACACCAGGCTTCTACATTCACCTTCTCGCCCAGATCGCTGCCCTGATTCCATATTTTCATCAGCACATCCTGCACTACGTCTTCAGCATCTTCAGCACTTCCGAGGATTCGCAAGGCAAACCGGTACAGTTTGTCCTGAACCGGAAGTACACTTTTCTGAAATTCTCGCAGCAGGCTCATGCAGGTGTTGGATTCAATCGACCAGTATCTCTCGCATCTCACAAGCAAGACGACTGAAGGAAAGGAAAGTTACACAAGGGAGAAAAAAAAGAGTTGAGGAGAATGGGAGAATGTGAGCAGGAGAATTTGGGATAAGAATCATGGTCCGCAGATCGGGGTCTGCGAACAACCATTACCTAATTAATATTGTGATTCTTAAGCGATATCCCCAAGCTTATCCCAAACCAATGCACAAACCGGGGCCCATCAAAAGAAGCGTCTGTCGTAATCGCAAACAATGGCGTATATCCCACCCGAATGAGCAGCCCGCCCAACGAAGGCTGATACCGATAGCCAAGATGTGCCGTCCCAATTGTATTCACCTCCCCCAGCCCATGATAGTTATAGCGTCCCGTTACCACTTTGGATTTAGAGAAAAACGTTACCCCTAAGCCCGTTTCCAATTGATGCGCTGTGGCACCCGTAATCGAGTTGACGGAAATCGGAAAGAAAACCTGGCCTGCAGCAGGTGCTACCCCTACCTGAACCCCAATTTTGTGGGATTCAGAGATCAAATAACGCCTTTCATAATTCAGGGAAAAATAAACGGCCTTGCCTCCTCCCTCTACAAAAAAGGAATTGCGGGAATGAAAGTCATGAAGGGACTTACTTTGAGAAAACAGAAGAATGGGTAGCAGGCAATTCACCAACAGCAGAATTGAGAATCGGTAAAATGGCGTCATGGATACGGATTTATACATGAATACATCATTCAAAATCGGGACTTTGATCGATTCATCCAAATACATTTATGGCGTCGAATTACTTTCTCATCGGGATAACATTATTTTCATCATCGCGTACCGTATCTATCCGCAATATGTTGTAACTTGCATGAGGCGGAACGATCAGGACGGTTTGAATACAGTATGCAGAACATCATTCAACTCTTGCCGGATGCCATCGCCAACCAGATCGCTGCGGGGGAAGTGGTGCAACGCCCTGCCTCTGTGGTCAAAGAACTGTTGGAAAATGCGATAGACGCAGGCGCCGGAAAGATTGACATATATATAAAGAACGCGGGGAAAACCCTTATTCAGGTTTCGGATGACGGATGGGGAATGTCTGCTCAAGATGCCCGCATGTCCTTTGAGCGCCACGCAACCTCCAAAGTCCGTACAGAAGAAGACCTGCAAGGAATTCGAACCCTGGGATTTCGCGGAGAAGCACTCGCCTCCATAGCTGCGGTAGCGCAGGTAAAACTCAAAACCCGTAAACACGAGGAAGAATTGGGTACTGAGCTCGATATCGATGCTTCAGAAATCAAAAGCCAAACAGCCTGTACCTGCCCGCCCGGCACCTTATTCCAGGTCAAGAATCTCTTCCATAACGTTCCGGCACGCCGCAATTTCCTCAAATCCAATCCCGTAGAGTCCCGACACATTCTGAATGAATTCATTCGGATAGCGATCCCCAATCCCGGGGTCAGGATGAGTCTAAAGCACAATGATACTCAGGTATATGACCTCCCAGCTGGCACCATACGAGACCGGATCATTTCGTTATTTGGCAAAGACCTCAAGGGACAAATTAGCGGAGTCGAAGAAGCTACCGGGTATGTAAAAATATCTGGTTTTATCGGGCAGCCGACCCTGTACCGTAAAAACAGAGGAGAGCAATTTTTCTTTGTGAACAATCGCTACATTCGCAGCAACTACCTGAACCATGCGATCATGCAGGCCTATAAGGATTTTATTCCTGCCGATACGCACCCCTTCTACTGTATTTTCCTTGAAATAGACCCCAAACACGTCGATATCAATATCCACCCCACCAAGACTGAGGTGAAATTTGATGATGAACGTACCCTCTATGCACTGCTTCAAAGCAGCATCAAACAGGGACTGGGTGATATCCATAATGCACCCGAATTTGATTTTACGGACAATGACCTGAAGGATGCGATTTACGGTTCTTCTCCCCAAGTCCCTCCGCAAGAGCAAACCGTGGGAAATGCTTTCCGATCTCAGCCTTCTGTTCAACCCCCACCTGCTCCTAAAGATTGGGACAACCTGTACTCGACTCCAGACTCTATTTCTCCGCCTCGACCCCGCAATCCGCAAATGCCGGACTCCTCTCCCCAACGAGATTTATTTGGGCAGACGAGCAATCGGGAATCAGTCGAAGAAGATGTAATCCTGGTACAGTATCAGCAGACTTATATCCTGACGCAGCGCAGTGGAAAACTCTACATCATTGATCAGCACCTCGCGCATGAGCGGATTCTTTATGAGCGTTTCCTTTCGGCCCATACGGGCATGAAGCTTTCCAGCCAGCAATTACTCTTCCCACAGACCATCGAGTTTTCAGCAGTGGATTATGTGGCGATCCGGGAAGTGGAAGAACCTCTGGGACAAATGGGGTTTGAGATAAAGGAATTTGGAGACAATACCCTGATTGTATATGGCACTCCTGCTGAAATTCCAACTGGTAAAATCAGGGAAATATTTGAGCAAATCCTCTCTGATATCCGGGAAATCGGCATCAGTCAGGTCCGCGAAAAGGTAATAGAGGGCATCGCACGGGCAGTAGCTCAACGCAGCGCAGTAACCTCTCGGCAAAAATTGAGTATCTTAGAGATGAAGAATATCACCCGCGACCTGTTTAAGTGCGCAGTGCCAGCCTTTGCGCCCTCGGGCAAACCTACTTTCAAAACCCTCACACCCGTTGAACTAGAAGACTACTTCCACTAAGGTGTGCAATGAATAGAATATGCTAAACAGAATCACGCCGATTGTCCTGAATATTATTATCATCAATGTAATCGTGTACATTGGGTTGATGGTATTCGACAAAATCAATCCGGAGATCAGAAATGATTATTTTGCCCTGTACAAATCTAACGCACTTGGTTTTCGGAAAACGGCCGTTGTAGAACATACTGAAGTCTATTTACCTGCATATAGCCCGATCAAAGAAAAAAAAGGCTGGGTAAATGTCCTCTCAACGCCAGAAGAAGTGGAATACTTTCTAGCCAACTCGCCCGAAAAGGCTCAGGACATCATAGATTCTTCCAAACGGCCAGACCAATTCAAACCGATTCAGATTGTAACCCATTTTTTTAATCATAGCGAAGAAAGCCTCATTCACATCATTTTTAATATGATGGCCCTTGCGAGCATTGGTCCGATCATCGAAATGGTTCTGAAAGGCAAACGTTTTCTGAAATTCTACCTATTCTGTGGTGTCTTTGGAGGCTTAATGGTTGCTTTTCTAGATCCGTCTACCACCCCGGTTGTAGGCGCTTCCGGGGCGATTTTCGGAGTATTGGTGGCATTTGCCATTTATTTTCCCCGGGAAAAATTAAGTTTTTTCTTTATGCCCGGTATTCAAGCAAGATATCTGGTGACCGGCGTTGGGGTTATTTCAGCATTATTGGTATTTTTACGAGTAGTAGGATTAGATTTAGGTGCTGTAGGGTCGCTATCGCACTTTGGCCACCTTTCTGGCATGCTTGCTGCACTACTTTTTTTCTATGCAGGAAAGTATATCCCTTTCCTCGATAAAGTGTAACAAAAAAGACCTCGATTCGGAAAAAATATCTTCCGAAGCAAACTTCCTGGTGTGATAACCAGTTTAATAGATACAGGGAAGCAGTTCCGCTTTCACGATTTGACATATCCAAACCCGGCATGGACCTCGGAAGACAAATCAGAGAATTTACAGCTCAGTACAAAACGACTGGCTGGCTTATGGTAATCATGGCCGGTAGCTTATTGCTACAGGGCCTGATGTACATCTTGCTTAATGCGATTGGCGGTATTGAACTCTTTCATACCGTAATCGATAAACTGATGCTTCCCGGCTCTGGTGAGGTCTTTATTTACCAACCCTGGAGTATTGTTACCTATCCCTTTTTCCAGCATCCCCGACTCGTTTCGCTGATGACCATTCTGGTGACATTTATGTTCATCTGGATGTTTGGCCGAATTCACCAACAAATACTGGGCGATCAGCGTACGCGGCGCTTCGTAATACTGGTTGTTCCGGTCATTGCCATCATGACCGTTTTACTTTCCTCCCTCCTCGCCATGAGTACTTCCAATCAAAAAGTAGAGCTGGTAGGAGAAGCAGTCAAACAAGAGCAGTTCGTGGAGAGTACCCCTATCGAGGAAAAATCCGATGTAGCAATCCTAGAGGAGTCCAGTGAAACAGGTGAAGCGGAAACCACGGACTCAGCAGAAAATCCCAGCAGTACCGAAGGGGATAATATCCGCGAGACAGTGCCTTTTTCGCCTTATGCCTACGGGTTTACTTTTGTATTAGTGGCCTTAATTGCTTCGGCCATTTCGAAAGTGCCGGACTATCCGGTAAACCTCATGCTACTGGGACGGGTCAAAATCCTCTGGGTAGGAGTAGTCATCATTGGAATGGAGTTTTTCATCGCCATGATCAATCCTGCTATGTCTATCGGCATCTTACTCGCCGCGGGCCTTGGTTTTTTCCATATCTATATGATGAAGCAAGGCGTGGATTTGACTGAGAATGTTTGGTCCTATTATCAGGACAAAAATGTGAAGCCTAAGATGAAAGTCAAATACGGCTCTCCTAAACCGAATCCCGCTAAACGCCATCAGGCTCGTCCCCGATCTGAATTATCACAAGAAATCATTGATGGGATTCTAGATAAAATTTCTGCGCAGGGATATGAAAGCCTAAGCCGGGAAGAAAAAGAAATTCTATTCCGGGCATCCAGTGACAAAAAAGATGAAAGTTAGGACAAAAGGATTCTTCTTCTATTTGGTCCTGATCTTGTATGTGCTCATCGGTTTGCTGACGATTGGAGGGCTATTGGCCCCCTATTTTCCCGTAAACATATTTCCTGAAATTCAATTCGCGCCCATTTTTGCCGTCTTCCTGATACCGGCACATTTGATAGCCCTCCTCTATCTGGGCAGATATTCTCAAAAATGGATATTCATCAGCCTGCTGTTAATGGCTACCAGTACCTGGATAGGCTTACAGGATTATAACTGGAAGACGAAACATGCCGAGCAGCCCAATAGCCTTCGGGTTGTTTCCTTTAATGTTCGGACTTTTAACTATAAACTCTCAAATGTGGACTCAGTTGCACATTTGCTCAAATCCCTGAATCCGGATGTAGTTTGCCTCCAGGAATTCAGGAATAATAAACTGGCAGATGGAAAGCGGGCACAAGAATATCTGGCTAAAGCTTTGGGGCTTCCCTATCATACATTTACTCGATTACCTATCCATATTCAAGGCGGTGTGATTTTTTCCCGTTACCCCATTACGCAAATTGACACCCTGTACATGTCGAAAAATGAGATCAACAGCGGGATTCTCGTGACGCTCAAAACGCCACAAGGGCCGATAGGAGTCGCCAATGCTCATATGAGTTCCTATCGACTGGAAGGCACCCTAAAAGAACATGATACCTGGAAAAGCAGGATAAAAGCGATCTGGAGACAATCCAGGGAAGTTCTACTACTTCAACAACAAAAAACGGATGCTATTCTGGCCAAAACATTGCCTTATGAACCGCCTTTGATCCTGGCTGCAGATATGAACTCTGTAGCTCATACCCGGATTACCAGCCAGTTCAAACGGGAGATGTTTGACAGCTTTGTAGTAGCAGGAGATGGATTTGGCTGGACTTTTCCCCTGCTCGGCAACATCGGTCTTCGAATCGACTATCAATTCCTTTCCGAAGAGTGGGAAGTTCTGGAACACCGTGTTGTACCTTCCAACATATCAGATCACTACCCGGTTTTGGGGGTGTATCGGTTAAAGTAAGTTTCTGTATTTAATTGAACGGAAAGGCGCAGAGAAGCCTTGGCGGCTGGAAAGTTTAAATTCAAAGTGCAATTTCAAATTCAAAATTTCATCTATAGTCCTTCTTCCTCTGCGGCCCGGCGGCTTTGCGTGAGAAAAAAGGGGATTGAACACAAATACCCGAATTTACGTATCGACTTAGATCATATTGATGCCTTTGGGCTTTGGGGAAACTCCTCAGAATAATCGTATATTTGCGGCTTAAAATTGAAACTTTATCTACATGGACGCACTGGTCGTATATAATTCCCTTACACGAAAAAAAGAAGCATTTGAGCCGATTAACCCACCTTTCGTAGGGATGTATGTCTGTGGTCCTACCGTATATGGCAATGCTCACCTGGGCCATGCTCGCTCGGCGTTGACATTTGACATCATCTACCGCTACCTCAAAGCACTGGGTTACAAAGTCAGGTATGTTCGAAACATCACCGATGTCGGACATCTGGTCAATGACGCTGACGAAGGCGAAAGTAAGATCGAAAAGCGCGCGCGCCTGGAACAACTGGAACCGATGGAGGTCGCTCAGCAGTACTACAATGCCTACATTCGAGATTTGAATGTGCTGAATATGCTGCGCCCTGACATAGAACCCCGCGCGACAGGTCATATTCCCGAGCAGATCGAAATGGTCGAATCCATTCTCAAAAACGGATATGCCTACGAATCAAATGGTTCAGTCTATTTTGATGTCGAAAAGTATAACCAGGATTTTACATACGGAAAGCTTTCCGGCCGTGATTTAGATCAAATCCTGTCAGGTTCCCGCGATGACCTGGAAGGGACTCAGGAGAAACATCATTCTGCGGATTTTGCCCTATGGAAAAAGGCGAGCCCTACCCATATCATGCGGTGGAATTCGCCGTGGAGCGTAGGGTTCCCCGGTTGGCACCTCGAATGTACAGTCATGAGCACCAAATACCTGGGGCAAAAATATGACATTCATGGGGGCGGAATGGACTTATTGTTTCCCCATCACGAAGCCGAAATTGCACAGTCTAATGCGTGCAATTGCGACCTGGAAGCACATCAACAAGACGAGGCTCGCTACTGGTTGCACAATAATATGATTACTTACCAGGATCAGAAAATGGGCAAATCCCTCGGGAATGCCATTGACCTGGATAGCTTCTATAAGGGTGAGCACTGGACAGAACCCAAGCTGGGTCTCAAACTCCCGGATGGCTTGCCTACCCGTGAAGTCGAAAAAGAAGGCAAAACCGTAACCGAATACAATCTGCTGATGCAGCCTTATTCGGGTATGGTGCTCCGTTTCTTCATTTTGCAGGCGCATTACCGGAGTACCGTTGATTTTTCAAATGCTGCGTTACAGGCTTCCGAGAAAGCGTTTCAGCGACTCAATGAAGGTCTGAAGCGGCTCGATCAGTTGGAGCCTACCCCATCAGGGGCTATCGACGAGGCCTTTGAGACCAACTTCTCTACCTTCATGGCAGATGCAAAAGCCTGCATGAATGACGATTTTAATACGGCACGGGTCATCGCAAGGATGTTTGAAGCCCTGCCTGTGATTAACCATTTGCATAAGGAAAAGAGCAAAGGCTTTCCCGTAAAATCTGAGACTTTTTTGCAGTTCCGGAAAGACATCCACCAAGTCTATTCAGACTGGCTGGGTCTGATAAGTGAAACTGAGAGTGGCTCAGGAGAGTTGGTAGACGGGCTGATGGAAGTATTGCTGGAAATTCGCGCAACAGCGCGAGTAGAGAAAAACTGGGCAGTATCAGATTTGATTCGCAATAAACTTACCAGCTTGCAAATCAAACTGGAAGACTCTGCCGAAGGCACCGATTGGTACTATGAAAACTAACGCAATTGCGCATATCCGCGTGCAAGGGCAACACTTCGCAGGAATACTGTTCCTGTTGATGTTCCTACTTGCTGCCTGTAGTTCAGACAGTAACTCAGGCTCTTCTGCTACTGATACGGTCAAAGCTCCTGTTCAGCCCAAGGTTGAACTACCGGATTTGCCGGTTCCGGATTTTTCGAGTGAAAAGGCATTTGCCTATGTGGAAAAGCAACTGAGCTTCGGCCCCCGGGTGCCGAATACCGGATCTCATCAGGCCTGTGCAAATTGGCTGATGGAAGAATTTACTGCACATGGAGCGAAGGTAATCAGTCAGGCAGCTCTCGTTACCGCGCACGATGGCAAACAATTGAGTCTCCAAAATATCATCGCGACCTTTCAACCCGAAAAAAAGCAGCGGATCATGCTTTCGGCACACTGGGATACCCGTCCTTATGCAGATCAGGATGACGAGCGACAAAATGAGCCGATTTTGGGTGCAAATGATGGCGGAAGTGGGGTAGCAATATTATTGGAAATCGCTCGGCACCTCGGCGAAACAAATCCTCATCTTGGCGTGGACCTGTTCTTATGGGATGGCGAAGATTATGGGGTACCTGATGCTACCGATTCCTATTGCCTGGGATCACAGCACTGGGCTCGTAATAAGCATATCCCCAACTATCAGGCAATATATGGCATTAACCTTGACATGGTTGGAGCCCAAAATGCCTTCTTCCCTAAAGAAGGGCAGTCTCTCCGCTATGCGCCTTCAGTAGTGGAACGCGTCTGGGATACGGCAGCACGATTGGGTTATGGCAACTATTTTTCCATGATCGCTTCTGAAGGAATTATTGACGACCACCTTTACTTGAATACGCTGGCAGGAATTCCTTATATCGATATTATCGACCAGCCCAACGGTAAGGGGTTTTTCCCGGCCTGGCATACCCATGACGATGACATAGATGTCATTTCACAGGAAACCCTCAAGGCTGTAGGCCAAACCCTGCTGGAAGTGATTTACACCGAGAAATAACCCGTTTTCTGCGTATGATTTCCCTCCATCTCTCCGATATCCTGGGCATAACCCTGATAGGCGGAGGCATCATTGTGGGATTATTTGCAGGTATTACCCTCATCAGCCGGAAGGCGGGAAATCTTCTTTCCAACCGTGTAATGGCTGCT
This sequence comes from uncultured Bacteroidia bacterium, assembly GCA_964352745.1. GTDB lineage: Bacteria > Bacteroidota > Bacteroidia > J057 > J057 > CAYGTH01. The sequence continues at coordinate 14,526 of CAYGTH010000044.1, read as the reverse complement.
TTGATGTTTCTGGTAGCCCTGACCCTCTTCAATCAGTTCCTCAATTTCTCTGGTCTGTGTAGTCAGCATCCTGACTTGTATTTTCTACCCCTCCAGTACACGTTGAGTATTGGGCCGCTCTTGTATTTTTATATTCGCGCTAAGCTGATCCCCATTTTTCGGTTTCAGTGGATAAACGCTGTTCATTTTGTACTTCCCATTGCGCAGGCTGTTTTCTATTTCTCTGTGGGGTTTCGCGACCTTGCCTATAAGGGTCAGATTTGGCGAACGATAGTAGCCCCCTGGTTACAACTTACTGAGGATACACTTTTCCTGCTTGGACTTGCCTTCTATTTGCACCTCGCGACCCACCTACTGAAACAACACGCACAAGCGGCTCAGCTATTTTGGGAAAAGGATACGATCCGCTGGCTTCGAAAATTTATCCGGGTGATGACATTCCTGCTCCTGGTTTCGATTGGCTACCAAATCGCAGATCTTATTTCCAGTATCCTGTTCGAGACCAACCTCAGCAGTTTTCACTGGGTGATGTTTCCCAAGCACATGGTCAATACCCTGGTCTGTATCTGGATCGCATTCAATGCCTATTTACAACACCATCCCGAGCTTACCCTTTCTCAGCCCGCCATTCCAGCAACCTCCCCTACCCGATCGATCGATTCAGGATTACGTAACAAGCTTTTTCATTTGCTGGAGCAGGAACAAGTCTATCTAAATCCAGACTTCTCCCTGAGTCTGCTCGCCCATATGCTGGATGTCAATAAAAATGAAGCCTCTGCTGCGGTCAATGCGGAAGCTCCCAATTTCAATCAGTTTGTAAATGCCTATCGGATTCGGAGTTTTCAGGAGAAAGCCACAAACCCTGCCTATGCCCACTACAATATGCTCGGACTTGCCTATGAATCGGGCTTTAATTCCAAAGCCACTTTCAATCGCACCTTCAAGGAACAAACCGGAAAAACGCCCTCTCAATACCTGAAAGAGCAAGGTCTCAAATCATAAAATCAGCCTAAAAAGACGTATCAAATCTCAATTTGCGACGCTGGGCCCTGATTTTTAAGAGAGTTTTGTCAACATCAATCACCTGAAATCCAATTGATTATGTTGACCAAATTTCTATTTCACGGAACGGAACAAGCTTCTCGTAGTACTCACGCAGGTTTATTGCTTTTTCGCTTTATCATAGGCCTCTCTTATGTAACGGTTTTTGATAAAATGCTCCCCTCTAATGGCGGGAACTGGGGCCCACCGGAGTGGTTTGTTGGCGATGTAGCAGAGATGGGCTTTCCGGCCCCCCTGTTCTTTGCCTGGTGCGCAGTCCTTGCTGAATTTATCGGAGGTATTCTGCTGATGCTTGGGTTACTAACCCGGGTAGCAGCTTTTTTTCTGATTATCACGATGGGCGTGGCCTTTTTTATTCAGCATGGCGGGAACCCTGACAATGGCTTACTCGCAATCGTATATTTTTTCATGACAACTTCACTCTTCCTGACCGGCCCCGGAACATTCAGTATCGACCACCTTCTCTATAAGCGCAGTTTTCGATTGCCGACCGTACCCAAGGCTTTTGTGGGCTTGTTGCTCTTAAGTTTCCTATTCGCTTTTTCTGGCTGCGCCTTTATTGGTTCTACGGTATGGGTTCAACCCGGAGAAGCGTTTCGCTTAGGAGATAACCGACATGGCACTTTCAAAGTATCCATGAATAATCTCGGTAAAGAACCGATTTATTTGGAAGCCGAAAGTCCAGAAGGATTGGTGGTAAAGCGAGATACACTGCCAGGGAGGTCCTTTAAAACACTCCGATTCCCCCCCAATACAGTAGCTGTTTTTCAAAACCCGGGGACAACGGAAACCAGGGTTCGGGTCCGAATCAGCGGAGATACAAATCTCAGCATGGGGTATGAAAGTATGAATCCGATTAAGCCTCAATAAGGAACAAGGCTTTTTATATCGGTATTGCCGACAAATGTTACCCTTTGTATGATTGGTAGCATTTGTCTATTTTGATCCATTATCAGCCTACTACTACTCAAGGCAATTATTTGATTTACAGCCATTTACTCATCTATTTTTTGAATAAAGCCCATTGTTATGCCCTTGTTCATGCCCTCAATTTCCAATCATTGGGTAATCCACCCTGGGATATTCGTCAGTATTTTCCTACTGATTCTTGCTTGCAGTCCTGGAGATTCCAAACAACTTTCAGGAAGCCTGGGTAGCAAAATTCAGCAAAATCCTTCAGCGCCTGACGCACCATCCGTCCTGGAATCCATTCAGAAAACCGGTACCCTCAAGGCGATTACCATTTATAGTTCCACCAGCTACTTCATTTATAAAGGGGAACCCATGGGTTACGAGTATGAGCTCCTGGAAATGCTGGCTGATCGCCTGAACCTGGAATTGGAAATTGTCGTTGCCAGTGATATTGACAAACTGGAAGACATGTTGGAATCAGGAGCAGGTGATCTCATTGCCTATGGCTTGACTATCACCAAGGAGCGCCAGAATCGGATGGATTTCACCGCATATCACAACTATACCCGACAGGTATTGGTGCAGCGAAAACCCGAAAACTGGCGAAAGCTCAAGCAACATGAACTCGAACAATCAGTAGTTCGGAATGTGATTGATTTGATTGGAAAATCCGTTTCCATTCGGAAGAAATCTTCTTACTTCGAGCGCATCCACAATCTATCAGAAGAGATAGGAGGAGATATTGGGATTGAATTAGTGCCCGGGACGATGAGCACAGATGAGATCATTGCGAAGGTAGCTGATGGTACCTATGACTTTACCTTTGCTGACCAAAACATTGCGTTGATTAATCAGACCTATCTGCCCAACCTTGATGTAGAAACAGCAGTTAGTTTTCCTCAGCGGATTGCCTGGGCGGTGAGAAAAGACTCTCCAGAACTCCTTAAGGCAGTAAATGATTGGATTCTGGAAGCACGCGGCACGCGCGATTATAACTTCCTGTACAAAAAATACTTCAAAAACACGAAAGCCTTTCGCAGGCGGGTAGAGAGCGATTACTTTTCCTATAAAGGGGGCGACATCTCACCCTATGACAGTCTGATTAAGGTACTTGCCCACAAAATCAATTGGGATTGGCGGTTACTCGCCTCCATGGTCTATCAGGAGTCTGAATTTGACCCCGGCGCACGCTCGTGGGTAGGAGCCTCCGGCCTGATGCAACTTATGCCTGCTACGGCATTGGAATTTGGAGCCAAAGACCGGGAGGATCCTGTTCAAAACCTGGAAGCAGGCGTAGCTTTTATTGATCGGCTCTATACCTATTGGAATGATATTCCCGATCCGATAGAAAAGATCAAATTTGTAATTGCCTCCTATAATGTGGGCATGGGCCATGTTTCAGATGCAAGGAAACTAGCAGGAAAATATGGCAAAAACCCAGACCTTTGGGATGATCATGTAGCAGAATTTCTCAGGCTGAAGGCTAAACCAGAATATTTTAACGATCCGATATGCCGATATGGATATTGCCGGGGAGAAGAACCCTATCGGTATGTTCAGGAAATTTTGGACCGGTACGAACATTACCAAAATTTTACCCAATAATTCGGTCACACGCTTATTCATTTTCGCCAATAGCTTGTCTGGCTGGTAATATTCTCATGTCTCTGATTGTTTGGCAGGCTACTAAAATGGCCGTATCTTAGACTCCATAAAAGATGTTCACGCAACATGAATATTCCTGAATCTGAGGTATTGATCGCGATACGAACGGGCAACCAAAAAGTGTACGAGCAAGTATTTCATCAGTATTATGCTTCGCTCTGTCGATTTTCCATGCAGTATCTTAGTGATCCGGAGGAAGCGCGGGAAGTCGTGCAGGAATTATTCCTCACTCTTTGGGAAAAACGAAATAAGTTTTCAATCAACACTTCCCTAAAATCCTATTTATATCAATCTACCCGCAACAAGTGCCTGAATCATCTCAAGCACCTGAAAGTCAGAGAAGCCTATGCCAACCATGCCCGGGCTCATTTTGATGTTCACACCAATGATCGGGCTGATACGGTAGCTTATGCAAACCTGGAAAACAGGGTTCAGGAGGTAGTAGCCAGCCTTCCCGAACGGTGCAGGCAGGTCTTTGAGCTGAGTCGATATGAGGGGCTGAAATACAAAGAAATAGCTGAAGTACTTCAGATTTCGCCCAAAACAGTAGAAGTGCAAATGGTGAAGGCCCTGAAAACGATGCGGGCAGGGTTAAAAGATTATTTAGCAGTAGGAATTGCCGTGATGGCTTGGGTTAAAGAGATTTGGTAATGCGTAAGGATACAGACGAACATATCGGTAAAATCATCCAACACCTGGCAGGAGAATTGTCCGCTGCTGAATCGGCCGCTTTGGCAAATTGGATCGCATCGCACCCGGACCATCAGGTGCTTCACGATGAAATTACCAAAGTATGGGAAGCCAGCGAGGTACCGCAAACTCCAGTATTTGATTCTCAGACTGACTGGATATCGCTTCAACAACGAATGGGAGAAGAATCCGCTAGCATTGCCCCGCCTGATAACATTCGTACAATGCCTCGGCGATCGTGGGGAACATGGGCCGCAGTAGCAGCCATTGCATTACTTGTAGGATTGGGAATCGCAAAATTTGGGGGTTCCGTACTCGGCGAACCGGCTTTGCAAGTCGCAAGTACGCAAGAAGCGGCTCAAACCTATACCCTGGCAGACGGTTCGATCATCCTGCTCAACCGGGCGAGTACCCTGAAGTATCCAGAGCAATTTGCAGAAGGTGAAAGACAGGTCCAACTATCTGGAGAGGCATTTTTTGATATTGCATCTCAGGCTTCTCCATTTATTATCGAAACAGCGCATAGTCGGATTGAAGTAACCGGCACCAGCTTTAATGTTCGCTCTTATTCCGAAGGAACTAAAGAGGAAGTCAGTGTCAGCTCCGGACAAGTCCGAATCTCACAGCGGGATCAGGCAGATAGTCCCGTTGTATTGAATATGGGAGACCAGGGTATTATCCCGATTGATGGTTCTTCCATCCAGGTCGAGCGGGCGGATGCAAATGATTTTTCGTGGAAAACTGGTGTGCTCGTATTTGCCGATACGCCCCTCAATGAGGTAATTGAGGACATTAGTCGTCATTATTCAGTGAACATACAGCTTAAAACAGCTGATCTTGCACAACTCAGATATACCGGTCGCTTTAGTCAAGCAGAATTAGTTACAGTCCTGGAAACGGTGGCGCTTGCTGTAGACCTTGACCTGAACAAACAGTCCCAGGGCTTTCAACTCAGCCGGATGAAATAAGCCCTTTCCAGCTAACCTGCGGGTCATTTCCCGACAGGATAACCCATCCTTATATGGAACCCACAAATCTATTAATTGTCGGCGCTGTCATTTTGATTGGCGGCTATATCTTGCTCAAGGTCGCTAGTAAAATCATAAAGACCGTTCTTACCCTTGCGCTAATTGGACTCGCCATTTATTTCTGGCAGGGGGGCACAGTTGACGGATTGAAAAGTGCTGGTGTCAAAACCCTTTTCAATAAAAAAACCACCATCAGTGGATTGCTGGATCAGCACTGTAGCGCGCAAAAGGCTGAAAAGGTAAAATGTTTATGTATTGCAGAGCCGGTGTATGAGGATCTGAGCAGTCGGCTGAGTGGGACTGAAATCTCTACTATTGATCAGGATTCGGATCGTGTTCAGGAAGAAATCCGGATTAGTTTGAAAAATAAGCAGAAAGAAATCAGGAATTGTCTGGTAAAAAATAAGGGCTCCCAGTATATGGAAGCCCTGAAAGATGTCGCCGGTAAGGTAAAAGAAGCGGCTGAGTAGTTGATTTTATTTAGATATGATCAACTTATCTGCATAAACATGCCCATTCTCCCATACCTTTACGATATATAAACCCGGCAATAAGGTTGTGGTATTGAGTTCCCAAATCTGTGATTGGATTCCCCCTACCTTTTGTGCATTAATTTTGTGTTCGGCCCCCTGAATATCAAATAAATGGATCGACACTTCTGTTTGATCATCCGTATTTATTTCTATTGTAGCCTGGTCGGAAGCTGGGTTAGGATACATCCGAATTGGGTTATCCTGTACTGTACGAATCTCCACTGACGCCCGATCGCTATACGCAAATTTTCCATCCAAATCCACCTGCCGCAGTCGAAAGACATGGCTCCCCGGCTCAAGTTTCCTGGTGCGAAACTCGTACTCGGAAACATCAGAGGTAGTTCCATTTCCCGCTACAAAACCCAGTTGCTCAAAGTTACCATCCGCTTCCAGCATTTGCACCTCGAAGCCTGAATTATTGGTTTCAGTAGCCGTAGCCCATTCCAATACTGCTGAATTGCCATCGGTTTCAGCTGAAAAATCCAGGATCTCTACAGGAAACGTGCTTCCTACTATCGCATCGAACCAGGCTTGTGCAATATCTATCTCTCCTAATGAATCCGGGTGAATTCCTTCAACTGTCTCCACATCAGGATCAATGACAGCATCAATATCCACTATTGTGATGGGAGATGTAGGCGTATTACGCCCTGGAAGCAGATCGGGAATGATCGAATTCAGGCTATCGAATTGTGCCGCAATAACTCCGGGGGCTGGGCCGACATAATTCCCCACTCCCATAATTTTGGCCAGATAAATATGCACATTGGGATTGTATTTTTGTAAGGTGTCCAGCACCTGACCGATTTCCCGCCAAGTACTTAATACTGTTTCCTCCTGGATGAGGTCATTTGTACCGACATGTAACAACACAGCATCTGGCACATTCATCGTTACCCATGATGAAAGGCCAGGCCCGCCCCACTGCCCATACAAAAGTTCATCCACCCGCCAACCTGAATGGCCCTCATGATCCAGATCGAAATCAGGGTCTGGGGTAGACAATCCAGAAGAATTGTCGGTTTCAGTCAGAGAACCGATAAAATCAACAGAAACACCAGCAGTTTGCAATTTAAACCAAAGGGGTCTGCGATAGCTATTGAGTCTTGCATAGTAGCCGGGTCTCCAATCAATGTGAAGGCCTTGGGTGATGGAATTACCCAGCGGCATTATCTTCATCTGAGAATAGCCCGAAGGCATCTGAATTAAAAAGACCAAGATTAGCAGAGGGAGAATATGTATTGATCGACAGCGTGGCATAAAAAGTAAAAATTAATGTTTGTTGTATGATCTTAAGACAAAACTATTAAACAAAACTTGGCTATCAGGGCATTGGCTACTAAGCGGCAATAATTGTTGGATGGGCAGTCTATATCCCGGTAAGACCGGGCAGGTAAGATTATAGTTAAAATAGATGTGGCTAGTCACAACAATAGCAATACTATCTT
>CAYGTH010000044.1:0-7088 GCA_964352745.1 uncultured Bacteroidia bacterium | reverse complement strand
ACATCAGTAGGCGTCTCTCACAAGTGTGTAGTTTATCCCTAAAAGTAATCCGGACGGATTCAAAAGGATCTGCGGCTCAAACAGAGTAACAGGCTTAATATTCTTCGAGGTGGGACTCGAAAAGAAAAACGGGATCATCATCTTCCAGTTCCCAATCAGCGGAACCGTCTTCCTGATCTTTCATGTATTTTCCAGTTGCATGACCTATCAAAGCGATCACAGTCGCAACGAAAAATACAACCCAAAACAAAACAATGATGATATCTGCTACCGTCTCCATAATTATTAGCCTTCTGATTTTACCCCTTGGTTAACAAAACCGATTTCGTAATTTCTTAACAATACAATATTAATGAATTTATTTACGAAGGAATTGATATCGGGTCCGAAGGCGCATTTTTAGGGTTCAAATGGTCCAAAGAGCGTGTTTTAAGGCTGCATATTCATACGAATTTCCCCAAAACCTTACTTAAATTATGTAGGGAGTTATGGAATCGATACGATCAGCTTATCTATTGAGCAAACCAGCAGCACTAACTTGCTGATCCAACAATAGCCTTAACAGTCGAATCTCACATGAAGCCATTAACAGCTCCCCCTCTCCTCCCCTTCGATGTATCCAGGATTACACGTTGGTTTACACTAGACGCCCGACATTTTCAAATTACATATCTGGGTACTTTCCTCCTGTATGGAATTCTTGGATTAGGATGGAAAGCAGAAGTCCCGGCCTATGCCACGATTCTTGTTATCGCTTTTCTCACACAAGGGATCGGGATTTATTGGAAGGGTCTTCCCTATGCCTCCTTGAAAAGCGCCCTGATCACAGCTTTGGGATTATGTTTATTGCTCAAAGCAAGTACCCTGTGGGTGTTTGCCCTGGCCACTTTTCTCGCTATCGGCAGTAAATTTTGTATCCGATCAGGTGGCAAACACCTGTTTAATCCCGCAAACTTTGGCATAATCGCAGCGATTTTACTTACAGGAGAAGCCTGGGTTTCACCTGGCCAGTGGGGCAATCATGTGATTTTGCTATTTATGATGGGGGCGGCAGGCCTCATTGTATTACTGAAAGTCGGCCGTTTGGATACCTCAATAGCCTTTTTACTGAGTTTTGGCGGCTTACTGCTCCTTCAAAATGTAGGCTATAAAGGCTGGCCCATCGACCATGTCATTCATTCCCTGACTACAGGCACCTTATTGCTCTTCACTTTTTTCATGATAACCGATCCCAAAACGACCCCCAACGCTCCAAAAGCGCGCATTATCTGGGCAGCATTGGTGGGCCTGATCACATTTGGGATGACAGCCTGGTTAGATGTTTTTGATGCCCCTATCTGGGCCTTGTTCTTTATTTCCCCGCTCACTGTACTACTCGACCGATATATGAAGCATGCCAAATTCGAGTGGTAAACAGGACGATATCCCATTATTCAAACACGTTAATTCCATTTATCCCATGAGACATTCCATTTTAATCATAATAAGTTTTCTTGCTTTTCTATTCGGTGCTCAAATCACCGCTCATGCTTTCTGTGGCTTTTATGTTGCAAAGGCTGATGCCACCCTGTTTAATAAAGCCTCGCAGGTCATCGTAGTTCGCCATGAAGGCCAAACAGTCGTGACCATGTCCAGCGACTATTCCGGCGACCTCACAGACTTTGCGATGGTTATTCCTGTACCGGAAGTTTTAACACGTGATCGGATTCGCATTGCAGAATCTTCCATCTTTGCAAAACTGGATGCCTACACGGGTCCGCGATTGGTAGAGTACCACGATGCTAATCCCTGCCAGATCCGGCAATACCGGAAGGAATCAGCGATGATGGCTGCCCCTGCCATTATGGATGAAATGGTAGAGACCGAAGAGGACAACAGCCCGGATGACTTTGGGGTAACGATCCTCGAAAGTTACAGCGTAGGAGAATATGATATCCTGATCTTATCTGCTGAAGAGTCCGATGGCCTCGAAACCTGGCTTACCCAAAATGGCTACAAGATTCCCAAAAAAGCAGCGGATGTACTGGAGCCTTATATCAAAAGCGACATGAAGTTTTTTGTGGTAAAGGTCAACCTCGAAGCTCACCAGCTAAGCGGTTCTCCTACCCTCAGCCCCATTCAGATGACCTTCCGGTCTGATCGCTTTATGCTACCCATTCGATTGGGCATGGCCAATGCCAAAGGAGATCAGGACATGATCGTTTATGCCTTTACCGCAAAAGGGCGGGTTGAATCCACTAATTACCGTACCCTTAATATCCCCACCAATAAAAATATACCGCTTCCTGTCAAAGCGAGATTTGGCGAATTTTATCAGGCCCTTTTTGACAAAACATGGGCTAAGAATCCCAATGCTGTCTTCAATGAATATGCGTGGAATATCAGTTCCAGCAACTATGTCAAATGTGATCCCTGTTCAACTACCCCCCCTACTTATGCAGAACTGCGAGAAGCGGGAGTATTCTGGGTCTCAAATGGCAGTAATGGCCAATGGGGCGGCTCTGACTATCAAGGCGATGTTTTTGTCAGCAGAATGCACGTTAGGTACAACCGCAAGACCTTCCCACAGGATTTGATGTTTCAGGAGACACCCGACAAGCAAAACTTCCAGGGGCGCTACATCCTTACTCATCCGGCACCGGGCGACCTCTCCTGTGCGGAAGGCAAGCAATACAAGCAAAACCTGACCACCCGGAGACAGCAGGAAGTCAATACCCTCGCCTCTCTTACCGGCTGGGAAACCCGAGCATACACCCATTATCTGTACGAGTACGGAAGCCCCAATCGATATATTGATGCCCTGCCTAAAGATAATGACAGAAACCTGATTCCGATCTTCGGCCTACCGGACCGGTTTGATGGCTGGATGCCCTATGCGATCCTGGCATTTGCCCTGACGCTAATTATGCTAATGGGAATAGGGATCAAAAAAATGCGCTGGATACAAGCATAGCCTATGCTAACAGATTGAAAATAAGAGCCGAAAGGTATTGATAATCATAATGAAATGCTGGCAGGGTTGAATCAATAATCCGAATGAAACCCTGTCAGCGCTTTTTATATAAAACTGTCTTTTGTCTGCTGTCTTTCTTCCCTCTCCCCCTCTCTAAAAGCGCAGTTTTGTTTGACCGTTTGAAGTTCGAGGAGTTTGAGCGTTAAGCCTTTGAATTTGATCCTTGAGCTTGATTTTTTCCTCCCCTGTCCCGTCTCCTGCCTCCTGCCTCCTGCCTCCCCTAAATCGCACCAGGATTGTCATGGGTCATAAGTGAGATATGTAAGTGATCCGCCGTACCGCCGTGTCTGAGGGTATTAAAGCCCATTGCTTTGAAATATAGTTCCAATGCCCAATTCCGGAAGGAGGACCGATCTTTTGTGCGAAGATCCATTGCATGGACATACCCGTCCTGTTGTTTATAATGCAAAGACTTCCCTTTTACTTTCATGCCCATTTTTGTATAGTCGGCTTTTGTACGAGACATATCCGTTACGAGGAGGCCTGAATCCAGAAATAAAATCGTTCCTACCCCTAGCCGCAAGAAGGGATGCAGAGAAGTAAATTCTTTCCGGACCTCATCTGACTTCGCATTCGTGGCAGAAATCCCAACCAGCGTATAGCCACAATACCCTACAATTAATATTCCTGCAATCCAGGCCTTTGTCTTCATACTGGAACCTGTAATCTTTTTGAGTCCAAAAAAGGTTCCATAGATAAACACAAAATATATCAGGATGACCAGGAAAGTCATTGTAGCTCCGGCGATGAGCGCAAGCCATGCATTCCACTCATAGTGGGTGTACACAAAAACAGATCCTTTGATTAGCAGCACAAAAGGTAATACCAGCAAAATTGTCAGTTGCAGCAGAAATCCAATCAGGGACCACAGAAATTGCTTCATAGTTTCCTTACGCGTAGTAAAATCTGCTGTTGTGGGCAAGCTACCAAATTCATCGTATTCTCTGCATGTACACCGAAACTTCCGTCCAAAATCAATATAAAGAAATGGTAAAGAATACATCATCTTTTTCCACAATCTCACCTCACACCTCCTAAAGCAAGTTAAAATTGCCCCTTTTTCAGGAAGTTCCTACAAGGAGCAAATTCCCCCTTTCCGACCCGCAACCTTTGCCATTTGACCTCGTATTAGGAACCTTGTTTAGTCTCATCACGAATGAAAATAATTGATCAGTATACATGAAGAGAGGAATCATATTATTACTATTATCACTGCTCCTATATCTGGGATTTGCGCAAGAAGACATCGTATCTGAGGCCGATGAACTTGAGATATCTGTAAGCAGTTATGATGCCCACCTCAGCTGGAACAACAGGTATTTCCCTCGGGATGCCTATTTCCGGATTGAGCGTGCAGAATCCGACCATAACTTTGAATTGCTGGAGTGTATTCCTGCAAACGAAATAGATACAGATGGAAATAGAATGACTTTTACAGATGCAAATGTTCGGTTTTTAGTCGGACCCGTAGTCCACTACCGATTGAGTTGGGTGGATCAGCGGGGCGATATCCATCAGGGACCGACTGCCAGTATCCAGATAGACCCGCACTAAGGCGATCTCTATCAGGCGCTTTGGCGGGCTTGATCTCAGGTTTAGATATTACCTAACTGGAATCGACCCGTATGGTAAAGCCATACGGGTCGTTTTTTAAAGTAGCAAGTGTCCTAATACCCTCGGTCCTATTCTTCGTTCTCCTCCGGGGGCCAATTAATCACTAGAATCATAAAGTACAATTGGAAATTAACGATAGTGTTTAATTTGCATCCTGAATTAATTACAAATAAGTTTTATTCCATTTCAAAAACAAGCTATGCATCTCAAGCAGTCCAATATGGCTGCCGACCGGTAAAATAATATCTTTGAGCGGTTGAACGCGTACACCCCAGTATAGATGATAGTAAATACAATAATCATTCCATTTTCCGAACCTAACGAAACCCTGAAATAATGAAATTCATCCTTTCCATCCTTCTCAATGGTATGTTGGTATATTTTTTAAGTTGGCTATTGCCTGGTGTTGAGGTTACCTCTTATCTCACTGCTATTCTTGCGGGAATAGTTCTCGGGCTGGTCAATGCCTTACTGAAACCGATCCTCAGTTTTATTGCCTTCCCCCTTACCCTGATTACCCTCGGGTTGTTCCAGCTTGTCATCAATGCCTTAATGGTAATTCTGGCAAGTGAGCTTGTGGGCGGTTTTTATGTGGAAAATATCTGGTGGGGGCTTTTATTTGCGATATTGCTTTCCATGCTGAATAGTGCACTAGGCAACTCATCCAGCGAGAAGCAATCATCCTGATTTATATGCAACACATTTTAGTAACCGGCGCACAAGGGCAAGTAGGGAGCGAGCTTCAGTTTTTGGCTGAATCCTATCCTCATTTCCAATTTCATTTTACGGATTTACCCACACTTGATCTCACAGATTCAGCCGCAGTCCGCGCACGTTTTGAGGGCCAGGATTTTTCTTTTTGTATCAACTGTGCCGCCTATACTGCTGTAGATAAAGCAGAGACGGAATCGGAAATGGCCCATACTATCAATGTATCAGCGGTTGCTTCCCTGGCAGAGTTGTGCAAGGAGTTTGGGGTTGGTCTCGTGCATTTGTCTTCCGATTATGTTTATCACAATTCACTAAACCGGCCTCTTAAGCCCACCGACCCCTGCAACCCACAAAGTGTGTATGCGGCTACTAAACTAGCTGGGGACGAAGCAGCCCTTCGGATTCAGCCTGCCACGATTGTTATTCGCACCTCATGGGTATACTCCAGCTTTGGACATAATTTTGTAAAGACCATGCTCCGCCTTGGAAGGGAACGTGATGCACTCGGAATCATCTATGACCAAATCGGTGCGCCCACTTATGCGCGGGATCTTGCCAGAGCGATGCTCGATATCCTCAGCCAATTTGAAGCAGGGGATAAGCAAATGGATGAATTTGGAGGCATTTATCACTACAGCAACGAGGGGGTTACCAGTTGGTATGACTTTGCAAAAGCCATATTTGATCTCGAGCAGATTACTTGTGAAGTAACCGCTATCGAGACAAAATCCTACCCTACTCCTGCAAAACGACCACCCTTCAGCCTGTTAGACAAATCAGCAATAATCAACGATTTTGGGCTTAACATCCCATATTGGCGGGATAGCCTCAAACAGTGTTTAAACACTATTTAACTAGAATTTCAAGTCGGGGAAATCTTTTGCATTTGGGAATTTTCGAGAAAAATACCTATACTTATTATTAGACTCTTGTTTTCCACAACCTAATGTTAAGTCTTATGCAACTACTTACTACTACCATCGCAAAGTATTTATTCGCAATTCCTTTTGCCATTTTTGGGCTTTTCCATTTCATGGGAGCTGCGGACATGGCTGCCAATGCCCCCTTTGGAGGCGAGATCATGATCTACATAACCGGCGCTGCCTTATTAGCTGCTGCTGTAAGTATGATCATTGGTAAAATGGATCAACTCTCGACCTTACTACTGGGTTTATTGCTTGTGATCATTGCCCTTTCTGTCCATTTACCTAAAGTGTTGGGAGGAGACCAGATGGCCATGGGACAAGTATTGAAGGACCTCGCACTGGCTGCAGGTGCCTGGATGTATTCTGGCTACGTAGCCAAAGACCCAGCAGGTATGCCGAAATCGGCTTAACGTTTTTCAAACTATTTACTACTATGACTCCCTTTGATTGTATCAGAGGGAGTTTTTTGATAGCCTGGTTTGGACTACTAATTCCGGTTAAGCAAGCAGGTAGATTACAGGCACAAGACACCAGCTAATAATCTACTGATAATCAGCGGATTAATCCTTATTAGCCAATGGCATTGAATAGAAAATTCGAAGTATCAATCGAGTTTCAATACGGCGTGGAAAGCGCTTTGGGGTACTTCCACGGAACCGACCTGGCGCATACGTTTTTTACCGGCTTTCTGTTTTTCGAGAAGTTTCCGTTTCCGGCTGATATCCCCTCCATAACATTTGGCGGTTACATCTTTCCGCAGGGCTTTTACCGTTTCCCGTGCAATGATTTTAGCACCAAGCGCTGCCTGAATAGCTACTTCATAT
>CAYGTH010000043.1:14989-25702 GCA_964352745.1 uncultured Bacteroidia bacterium | reverse complement strand
GGTTTACATTTGACCAGGTAAGTTTCAAATATCCCAATACGGAAATCTATGCTGTCCGGGATATCTCCTTTACGCTGCGGCCCGGTGAGAAAATGGCTCTGGTAGGTGAAAATGGTGCGGGTAAAACGACCCTGGTAAAACTCCTTGCCCGGCTCTATGATCCCAGCGAGGGGCGGATTCTCCTTGACGGCGTTGACATCAGAGACTATGACCTGGCGGCATTGCGTAAAACCGTCGGGGTTATTTTCCAGGATTTTGTTCGCTTTCAAATGACGGTTTCAGACAATATCGCCATCGGAAAAATAGAACAACGAGAAGAGCGGCCCGTAATCGCCCATGCAGCTGAGCTGAGTCTCGCTGATCGTGTCATCACCAAACTCCCCGGAGGCTATGACCAGATGCTCGGCCGTCGATTTGACAAGGGGGTAGAGTTATCCGGCGGCGAATGGCAAAAGGTCGCTCTGGGACGCGCCTATATGCGTGATGCCCAGTTACTCATTCTCGATGAGCCGACTGCAGCACTGGATGCCCGGGCAGAATACGAGGTATTTGAGCGTTTTTCAGATCTGACGAAAGGGAAGATGGCAGTACTCATTTCTCACAGATTCTCTACCGTGCGAATGGCGGATCGGATACTTGTATTGGAAAATGGTCAGAAAATAGAGCTTGGCTCCCACGAAGAATTGCTTGCATTGGATGGTACTTATGCTGAATTGTTCCATTTGCAGGCTCAGGGCTATTTGTAGACATCAAGTCGCGCTTTTTCATTCGTCGATAAAAAGAGGGGTATTGGCAGATCAGGGAGATTCTTTGGAAGACCCAGCGTAGGGTTTGGAAGAACGATTCATTTCTGAATCAACGATTCCTACCCATAATCGTACAATTAAGTAAATATTTTGCTACATTTAGCTAAAGCAAAGCAAGACAATTCAACAACGTTATTCACTCTAAATAAAATAATATCATGGGATTCGAAGTAATTATTCCAATTATCGGTATCGCCTTTGTCTTCTTTATGATCAGAAGCGGATGGTTTATCGTAAAGCAACAATCTGCCGCAGTTGTTCAGCGACTGGGTAAATTCCAAAATGTCGCCCTGGCAGGTTTCCACTTTAAAATCCCCTTCGTAGATCAAATCGCAGGCCGGATCAACCTAAAGGTCCAGCAATTGGATGTGAAGGTGGAAACCAAGACACGAGATGATGTATTCGTTCATATGAAAGTGTCAGTCCAGTATCAGGTCTTAAAAGACAAGGTATATGATGCCTTCTATCGACTGGAAAACCCCACCCAACAGATCAATTCCTACGTATTTGATACGGTTCGGGCAGAAGTTCCTAAAATGAAGCTCGATGAGGTATTTGAGCGGAAGGACGATGTCGCAAACGCGATCAAGCATGAACTGGCAGAAGCGATGGACAATTACGGTTACGGGATCGTTAAAGCCCTGGTAACAGATATTGACCCTGATGAGCAGGTAAAAATCTCGATGAACCGTATCAATGCGGCTGAGCGGGAAAAAGTAGCAGCTCAATACGAAGCAGATGCAGACCGGATCAAGATCGTAGCTATTGCACAGGCAGAAGCAGAGAGTAAGAAGTTACAAGGTCAAGGTATTGCAGACCAGCGTCGCGAAATTGCCAAAGGACTGGAAGATTCGGTAGAAGCCCTCAATAAGGTAGGGATTAATTCTCAGGAAGCCTCTGCACTGATTGTAGTAACACAGCACTACGATACGCTGCAAGCAATGGGCGCCAATTCCCGGAGCAACCTGATGTTGCTTCCTAACTCCCCTTCCAACGCAGCCGATATGATGAACCAGATGGTTACTTCCTTCACAGCTGCCAGTGTCATGGGCGAAGAATTGAAGAAAACGAACGGCAGTGCCAAAAAGAACGGCGCACACACAATAGAATAGAAATTCAATTTTATATCAGAGTCAGACCCGCGCCGATGGTGCGGGTTTTTTTGTGGAAAAAGAGAGAAGGGGAGATTGGGAAGTCGTGAAAGGGAGAGCGTCCGCAGATCGGGGTTTGCGGAGAACGCCAACCGGGAATGACCGATTTCAGAAAAAGAGACCCGTATAAACAAAGAAGTTCAGCACCCGGGGAATCCCACAGGTACTGAACTTCTTTTTCACCTAATCCCTATTGGGATCAGTCCAAGATCAAATCGTCTTCGTTTTCTTCTCCATTGACCTCATATATGATCTCTTTGTCGCTATAGGCCCCGAGTTGAAAGTACTCCATAAACCGCTCGGTACCTCTTTTAGTCATGTAATACAGAATAGGTACAACAAGAAGTGTAACCACCGTTGCAAAGGTCAGTCCAAAGATAATTGTCCAGGAGAGCGGCGACCAAAAAGCAGCACTGTCTCCTCCGAAGAATATCTGCGGATCCAAGTGGGTTATCAAGGTAGAGAAGTTGATGTTGAGGGAAACAGCCAGAGGCACCAATCCCAGGATCGTCGAGGAAGCCGTCAGCAATACAGGTGTAAAACGAATTGCGCCCCCTTCAATGATAGCTTCCTTTAAAGGGATACCCCGGTTTTCCTGAATCTGGAAGAAGTCCAGGAGGATAATTCCATTATTCACCACAATCCCGATCAAGGCAACCAACCCTACTCCCGACATCACGACGGAGAAATCCATTCCAGAGAGGGAGAACCCGAGAAAGACTCCGATGATACTCAAGACCACTTGACTCAAAATGATTAACACTTTTCCCAATGAATTGAACTGCGTAATGAGAATCATGAAGATCATAATCAGCGAGAACATAAAGGCTCCCCCCAAAAATGCAGCTTCTTTCTCTTGTTCTTCTGTTTCGCCTCCGATCTTAATTTCGACTTCCCGGCTGGGTTTTTTCAATTTATTAAACTCTACCATCCAGTAAGCGACTTCTTCATTCACCTCTACGACATTGTAATCCGACAAGACATTGGAAGTAATCTTGATCGACTTCTCCAGATCTGTCCGGTTAATTTCGCCATAGGTCTGGGTATATTCGATATCTGCGAAAGAAGAAATCGGGACCGATCTGTGACGTCCTAATGCCTGATCCATGAAACTGATCCGCATATTGAGCAGCGTACTCAGATCTTCTTTATAGCGGTCATCTACCCGCAACTGAATGGGGTATTCATCTTCATTTGCGCGGAAAGTAGAAACTTCTTTTCCAAAAATCGCGGTACGCAACGCTGAGCCTATCTGCCCGGTACTGACTCCCAGTTCACGGGCTTTTTCCCGATTTATTTGAACCAGCATCTCAGGTTTTTCACCCTGCAAATCCCAGTTCAAGGCTTCTATTCCAGGGATATTCAAAGAATCGAGGTAATTCAGTGCCTGCTTACTGACATTGATCAGTTCTCCATAGTTTTCGGAGGTAAACTGTAGCTCTACCGGAGCTGCTACCGGCGGACCGGAAGCTTCTTTATCAACTTTTATTTTGACACCTGCCATGCCCTTTACCCGTTCCCGGACTTCTTCCAGGTAGGCAAAAGTAGAGGTACCGGGGGTACGCTCTTTGACCTGTACAAACTCGATGGAGATTTTGCTTTTATTCGGGCTTGCTCCTCCCTGATCAAAGGAAGCAGCGTCTCCTGCTCCGATGGCTACATTCGTAATGATAGACTTGACATTCGGATTATTCTCTCCAAATACGTCTTTCACACGCTTTTCGATCACCTTGGTTACTGAGTCCGTAGCCTCAACTTCTGTCCCGATAGGAAACTCGTTATAGACATAGATAAAGTTTGGATCTGTATCAGGAAAGAAAATCACCTTGGAGGGATTTACGACAATGATCATGATCGTAAGGATCAACGTAACAAATACGCCCCCCATTACCAACCAGGGTCTGCGGCCTTCGAGAGACCAGGCCAGAATATTCCGATACCCATTTTTCGCACTGGCAATAATATTGGATTGAAACCATCTGACCACGCCCCGCATCACATAGGCATTGAGCAATACAAATACTGCCATGAAAAACATCAGGTTGCCAAACATACGGCTACCTCCCAAATGGATCAGGAGTCCTAATACAACTGCCCCAACTACATATGCCAGGATCTGCTTATGCGGAACTTTCGCATCGGGATCATCCTTGGTCATAAAGCTAGCTGCGAAAACC
Organism: uncultured Bacteroidia bacterium; assembly: GCA_964352745.1. Taxonomy (GTDB): domain Bacteria; phylum Bacteroidota; class Bacteroidia; order J057; family J057; genus CAYGTH01. The sequence continues at coordinate 21,568 of CAYGTH010000043.1, read as the reverse complement.
GGGTTGATCACATAGGCCACAAACAGTGAAGCAAATAGTGTGATCAACATCGTAACCGGCATAAAGCGCATAAAACTCCCTACAACACTGTCCCAAAATAACAGGGGCACAAAGGGGGCTGCTGTAGTCAGGGTACCAGCGAATACTGGCCCAATTACTTCCCCTGCTGCTTTTTTGGCGGCAGTTGTTATTGGCAGATCTTCCTCATTGAAGATTCGATAGGTATTCTCAATGACTACGATGGCATTATCTACGACAATTCCCATCGCCAGGATAAAAGCGAAGAGTACCACCAGATTCAGGGTAAAGCCAAATATGGGCAATACAGCAAAGGCCATCAGCGAGGAAAGCGGAACGGCCAGTCCTACAAATAATGCATCGCGTACCCCCATAAAAAAGAGCAAGACCAGGGTTACCAGAATAAATCCGATAATGATCGTGTTGGTCAGTTCATTCAGCGTATTGCGGGTCATCTGAGACTGATCGCCAGAAATGGCAATCGTGAGATTTTCGGGGAAGGTAGTTTCCTTCAGGTCAGCAATAATGGATTTGATTTCATCAGAAGCGACGACAAGGTTCTCGCCTGCTTTCTTGACAATATTGAGGGTCATAACGGGATTACCGTCCAGACGAGCATAACTCTCTCTGTCGTGAAACCCATCTACTACTGAAGCAATATCGCGTAGATACACGATATTTCCTTTAGCAGACCGAACCACAATGTCTTCGAGGTCCTTGACGGTTTGAAATTCTCCTTGCACCCTAACTGCCACTTTTTGGTTGGAAATATCCAATTCTCCACCCGAAATATTCACATTTTCACTGGAGATAGCTCCTTCTATGTCCCCCAATGAGACACTCGCTGCCTCCATCTTATAGAGATCGACGTCGATCCGAATCTCCTGATCGAGTGCACCGACTAAATCAGCTCTCCGGATCTCCCCCATTTTCTCAATTTCATCCTGCAATTCCTCTGCAAACCGCTTGAGGGTTACGTTATCGAATGGCCCGGAAATATTGAGAAACATAATGGGCACTTCGGATATGTTGATATCCTGCACATTCGGATCGTTTGGCAAGTCGTTTGGCAAGTCACTTTTCGCTTTGTCGACAGCTTCCTGCACATCGCGTTTTGCCTGATCGAGGTCTACACCGGTTTCAAATTCGATGAATACAGAAGAATAATCCTGAACCGAATTACTGCTGATTTTCTTGATTCCCTCGATGCTGTTGATCTCTTTTTCGAGTTCTCGAGTCACGAGGTTTTCCATATCCGAAGGCGAAGTGCCCGGATAGGGAGTTGCAACAAAGATTACAGGAAACTGAACCTCAGGGAAATTTTCCTTTGGTAGTGAGTTGAACGTAACACTCCCGATGATTACAATTACCAGCGTTAGCATGTAAATCGTAGTCCGGTTGTCAATCGCCCAACTCGATATGGCAAATTCTTTGAATTTTTGACTCATGGTTGATCGATAAGGCAGTATTAGTTTACACTAGCAGTTGTTTCTACGGCAGCGGGTAATTTCACTTCAAATTCAATCTCCTGGTCCTCGCTCAGGTCTTTGAACCCCACGGTAATCAGCCGATCTCCTTCACTCAGTCCGGATTCAACAAATGCTTTTCCATCCTGGGAAAGTTTTGTCTTAATCCCCTTCCGTTTGGCTACCCATGCACCTGCTTCATTTTGTTCTGCGACATAGACAAATGAGCCGCCTTCTGCAGACTGTACCACGTTCATAGGGACTACAACCACATCTTTGAAAGAGCGGTCATTGATCGCCAATTCGCCAAACATGTTGGGTTTAACATGAGGATCTCTCGGTAATTTTGCTTCCACAGTAAAAGTCCGGCTACTGGGATCAATCGACTGTCCTACTGCTGTAACTTTTGCTTTGATCTCCTTATCAAGGGTGGGAAATTTGATATTCACCTGGTCGCCTCTTTTGATATAGGGAATGTATGCTTCTGACAGATCGGCTTTCAAACTGAGATCAGAAACGTTTACAATCCGAATAGCGGGCATGCCGGGCGATACGGTTTCTCCTACTTTAGGCATAATCTCATCTACTGCGCCTGAGATCGGTGCTTTAATTTGAGTCATCGCCCATTGTTCTTCCAGTGTGGCAAGTCGTCTTTCGAGGGACTCCTTCTGGCTTTTAGCCGTCAGGTACTGCACTTCGGTTCCGATTTCCTGCTCCCACAAATTCTTTTGTTTGTTGAACATGATGTCGGCCAGATCGAGTGAAGTTTGTACTTCTTCGATAGAGCGCTTCATCACGGCATCGTCGATGCGGGCCATTGTCTGACCTGCACGTACCTGCTGCCCTTCACGCACCAATAGTTGAGTCATGATACCTCCTACTTGCGGACTGACAACAATGTTCTTATTGGACTCCACTTTTCCCTGTACTTGTACAAAGTGCTTAAATTCCTGGAGGCTCAGGGTCTCAGTAGCAACGGTTATTTTCTTTACCGTTTTGGCACTAGCCGGGTCAAGGGCAACGATCTCTTGTTCCAGTGTTTGGATTTTCTGGTTGAGGGTTTGCTGCTCTTTCTGGAGGGTTTTGAGTTGCTCTTTTTTTCCTTCAAGGCCGGTCGGTTGACTGCCGTCACCGCAAGCGATGCTTAGCAAGACAATCAAAAAGGTCGAAGCGATAATAGATCGATTCATGTATGATAATTCTTTATGAGGGTTTTTAAGAAGGTATTCTAAACTAATCGCGGTGGTATTTTGCAAATTCACCCCGGGCTTTTTGATAATCTACTTTCGCAAGCAAATACTCTAACAGGCCGCTGAGATAGGCTGATTCCGATTCTTTGAGCTGACTTTCTGCGTTGTTCAGCTCAAGGCTGGATCCTACCCCTTCTTTGTATTTGATGTCTGTAACTGCAAATACTTTTTGAGCCAGCTTTGTATTATTTTTCAGCGATTCGAGGTTGATAAAAGCATCCCTTAACGAGGTCCGTGTGCTTTTGAGTTCCAGCAGAATCGAGTTTTCAAGGGTTTGAATTGTATTCTCAATTTTTGTGAGTTCAAATTTGACTTCATTGACCTGATTGCGTTTCATAAAACCATCAAAGATGGGAATATTCAACTGCAGGCCGATAGTTGCAGTAGGAAACCAGCGCTCATTTGAAAATATATCAAACTCCTGGCGGAAAGCGTTGTAACTCAGTCCTCCGTTTGCATACAAGGTGGGTAGGTAGCCTGCCTTAAACCGGCGCATGTTAAACACCTGAAGCTCGTGCTGCTTTTGCAGCATCGAATATTCAATCCGGTTAGACGGATTAAAGGAATTTATATCCTCAATCGGGGCTGTCGTAATGTCTATATCTGCTGTAGATTCATTCAATTCCAGGGCATCATTGATAGGCATCCCCATTTGAAACTTGAGCAGATCCAGGCTCAATTCTCCAAATCCTTCTGTTTTCACCTGCTGAATCTTGAGATTAGCGAGTGAAATCTGGAGGCGTTCCACATCTATTTTTTCGACAAACCCACTTTCATTGAGGGCTTTTGTATCCTCATATAATTGGGTAACCCGTTCAATGTTTGCCTGCAGGATATTGAGTGATTCCTGGGCGATCATAGCAGAATAGTAGGCCTTACTGACAGCAAGAGCAGTTTCTTCGCGGGTTCTGTCAGTATTCTTCCGAGATAACTTAGCTACTTCGCGAGCAGCTTTCAACCCAATAAAGAAGGTTCCATCAAAAGCGAGCTGCGAAAGACTTACGCCCACACTACTCTGCCAGGGGGTTCCAAATTGTACTGCTACAGGCACACCGGGTTCGATGAAATTCAATTCTCCGGGCAATACACTTACAGGTACCTCCGGAAAATAGGTGATGTTAGCACTTCCTTTCAGTTGAGGATAACCAGATGATAGAATCTGATTTACCTGAGTCTGAGATTGGTAGGCTTCCAATTGCGCGTTCTTAATGTTGGTGTTATTGTCCAAAGCATATTGGACACACTCTTCAAGACTGAGCTGAAAGCGATTTCCCTGTGCACTTAACGGGTTGGGAAATCCTATCAGGATCATTCCCAGTAGTAAGCAGCCTAAGGGTAGCTTTCGATTACCGTGTTGTTGGTTCATGTGATTAAATCGGAGCTTGATTAATGAGTATTGAAGGTGATTTCTAAATAGAGCTGCCTAAGTTCGATTTGATAATTTCGTGGTGATATTTGTGCTTAAGCAGGTATTTTCTGCCTTTTTTTGTCATGACCCCAAATAAATAGAGTTCGATCATTTGCAGTTGCACCTCTACCAGGTCGAATTCATCAATCGGAAATACTGAGGTGTCGATCGACATGCCGATCTGAGCTACCCGCATCCGCGATACAATTTCGACATGGATATCATCACGATACATCCCTTCGCGAATTCCTCGCTCAAGGTTTTCCCGGACTTTGCCCAGGATGTAGTCACTTCTGTGTTCATCCAGGATTTTCCAGGCCTGTGGGTAGTATTTTTGGGTTTCGTATATCAGCTGAGGAGAGATGGCCTTCAGGCTTTGGATGGAATAATGAATGAAACGAGCGAGTTCATCAACTGCATTTTCAGCTTCCTCAATGATCCTGTCTCCTTCAACTATCTCACGGCACATGTGGGCATGCGCAACATCACAAATGATCCCTTCTTTATTCTCAAAGTATTGATAAATCGTTTTTTTAGAGATCCCCAGATCCTTCGCTATATCATCAAGCGTAACGCTCCTTACTCCGTATTTCATAAAGAGCTGGTCAGCGTGCACAAGAATTCTATCCTTCGTATTCATTGAGTTTTTCAAATCGGCCACAAAACTACGGAAACTCTAATCATTTCCATAGTTTCCTGAGAAGAAAACGCAATTATCCCGAAAAGGTTCTAAAAAATGATCTCATAATTTTCGGATTGCTCAATTCGGCAATAATACCCTATCTAAGTTTGGCTTTCGCCATTTTCAACATTATTTAGCTGCCAGATATGCTTGAATAGGGCGAAGCCCTGTTTCCCAGCGGGAAACCATATGGGTAGCCATAAGCCCTCCCCTTTTTTGCTGTCGGGCGCTAATAGCGCTCAATCCTATTAATCAGGGGGGCCTATGGGCTACAAATATTCAGCCGCTAAGCGGCTGGGCCTTCGGCCTGATCTGAAATATCAAACATCGCCCGGTATAAGCGAGGTGTGATAATTAATCATGGGTTCGACTGATGGACATCCTCGGTAGGGTTGAACAATTGAATTGGCGAAAGTCGAACTAAGTAGGCAGATTTAAGTACAAAGATGAAAGACCTTATCTCATCTCGTTGCGTAGCTTCGGCTTCGGGATTTGATCCGGGATCTACTGCTCATATTTCCTGCTCCTGTTCGTGTGAGTAGGGGATTCCGGGTTATTTTGAGAAGCTGCGCAACCCAAAATCCCAGGAAAGACGCACTGGGCGTGAGACGGATAATGGGTCAAAAAAACAGCCACCTCGGATAGAGGTGGCCTGCTTGGGTCAGGAAGGATTAGGGTCTTAATTCTTGGCTATTGGCTGATTCAGAATATTCTCTTCATAATGAAATAGTGCGTCATCCTTTCCCGGACCAATGGTTCGACTAATCGTAGTCATTTGCAGCGTTTCAGCAGCACCATGTGAGATTACAAACAGTTTGATGATACTGTTAGCCGTAATGGCAGTATGGCAGACGATGTTTTCATAAGCCACTACCTCTACCTGATCTCTGCTCACCATTTTCATATACTTCTGGCAGCTTTGTCTGAATTTGAGGGATTCCCGGCGGTTATCATAGGTGCGGGAAACAGTAGTTGCGTAATGGGTATTATTGACGTCAAAGGCGTATTCCACCTGCTTCCCTTCTTCTACTTCTGCGGAAAGGGTCTGCATCTCTACATTTTGATGTAAGGACAGGACGTAGGAACGTTCATTGAGGGAGGCCTTTACCTTTTCTGCAGGCTGGCCGAAGGGGATAAAAAATTTACTTTGGGCGAATAGTTGAGTACATAGCAAGATTCCGGTCAATAAAATCAGGGAAATCTTCATAATAGGGAAAAGTACAAATGTCGAGGAAAATAAGGGGCTTATAGGCGTAATGTTTTAAACGGTTAACGACGTAAGAATTGACTCCAATTCAATTCTTATCTGCCATAAAAGTAGGTTATTCCCCCTTTAAGAAAAAACCAATGCAGCAAATTGCATCATTCGCATATTTTTTATCGTGTAAGATTCATAGAGGAAGTTAACCAAAAGGTATTAATAATACCCAACTACAATCATGTCGCATAATTCAATAATTGAATTATGCGACAATCAAACAAGTATTATTCTCTTTGGAATGATTATCCAGCAAATAGTATCCAAATGAAATTCGTATGTGCATGTTAGAATTTGCCATGAATTAGCCCCTGTTTCCGCCGGATTCCGGTCCCACTTTGGCTTGTTATTCAGCTTTGAGCTATTCCACCACCTCGCTGGAGGCAAAGGTCGGTTCCGGTATTTTCAGTGGAATCTGATTGAGGCGATCCAGCATCCCGGATAAGATAGATTCGATCGCCAAACTATTTTCTGCCAATACGGCTTCGGAAGCGCGA
>CAYGTH010000043.1:0-14979 GCA_964352745.1 uncultured Bacteroidia bacterium | reverse complement strand
CCAAAATCTGAAACAGACATGAGGTCCGGTAGCAAGTCCGGTGCTGCCTACATATCCGATCACATCTCCCTGCTTGACCGCGACACCGGGTTTGATGCCCGTAGCAAAGCGAGACATGTGCAGGTATTGAGTAGCGAAAACGCTGTTGTGTTTGATTTTTACAAATTTACCATTGCCGCCACGACGGGTAGCTTCGAGAACCGTTCCATCTCCTACTGCCAAAATCGGCGTACCATGTGGAGCTGCATAATCCACGCCCAGGTGAGCGCGATATCGCTTCAATACAGGATGAAAGCGACGACGGCTAAAGCGGGAACTAATTCGGGAATATTTCAGCGGCGCTTTCAGGAAAGCTTTTCGTAAGCTGTTTCCCTCTTCATCAAAGTAGTCAGATTTGCCATCCTGCTGATACAAAACTGCGTGAAAGGCTTTGCCCCCATGACTGAAGGTTGCTCCTTTTACCCGGGAAATTCCGATGGATTCTCCTTCTACAAACTCCTCTTCATATACCACTTTGAAATTATCGCCCTTTTGCAAATAGAAAAAATCGATCGACCAGGCATAAATATTTTCCAATACATACGCGAGGCTGGGATCTATGTCATTATCAATGATCGTTTCATACAGAGAAGAACTGATCAGTCCAGAGGCTTCTTTTTCTACTTTGGTAATGGGTTTCTTGCCTGCATAAATATTGACTTCTTCCGCTCTCATGTCGAATACCACAAAATCGGCGCGGCTTTTTTCGTAAATAAAATAATTCACATTACAATTTTCATTGTCCATGAGAATTGTAAAGGGATTTCCCACCCGCATGTGGCGTACATCAAAAATCTCGCGATTACGCGCTATTTGATCGATCACCTGATATTCCACATTATGTGCGGTCAAAATATCTCCCAAAAACTGATCCCGCTTTACTTCGGCCTGCATAACTTGCATGTTACTCACTTCGATGCCGTACTGCTCTTGCGAGAGTCGTTTCATCGGAGGAGCGGGGATTAAATTCCCAGCTAGTTTATTCGTATCGGTTTGATTTGGAAAACAAGCTACCAATGTGATCAGGAAAATCACGGGTAAGGAAAGGTTAATCAATTTTTTCACAGATTCGTGTTGTGTGTTAAATCCCCAAATAGCTTACACCTTTATTAATGGCTAAAATAATCAGATATTCGCAGAAACTGAAAGATTCTCGCTTGTTCTCTCTTATTTTTTTGACTTGAATACCCAATTCTTAAAAAATATCTATGAAAACTCATCTGATTCTCAGCGGATTACTCCTATTCGCCTTCGCCCCTACTCTGGCTCAAGTCAGAGGCAATGCTGCTTATGAACGGCAAGCCAATGTTAGAAATAATGTCGCTTTTCCCAGCCAATCTTACTCCTCCCAAGGCTCCAAAATAGCTACCGAAGGGCCTACTGCCGAATTCCCAAATGACTCTGCCTTTGTATTACAGGCTGATGCCTTAATGAATGTACAAGCAAATAGTTACGTGGCCTATTTGAGTATTTCACAGGTAGGAGTAAGCCTGGACTCGGTCTATGGCAGTATGAACAGGCGAATCAATGCCCTGCTTGCAGGACTTGACCGTGCAGGGGCGATTGAGCAGGAAGCTGTATATGTGGATTTCATCTCCCTGGTGCCCACCTTTGAGTATGAGGTTGAAAATAAGCTTTTCAGTAAAAATGCTACCGAAATCCCCACCGGATATGAACTAAATAAAGCCGTTCATATTCCCTATGATAAACCCGAGCAACTCGATCAGATTATGATGGCGGCAGCTCGTGGGGAAATCTATGACCTCGTCAAAGTGGACTATATCGTATCCGATATTGAGGGGGTTTATGATTCTCTCCGTTCTGTGGGAGTTTCGCTCATTAATAAAAAGAAGGCCGAATACGCCAAAATGGGATTCTCTTTTGATCAGGCAAAATGGACCGTTATTGCCGATGATGTAGTCAGCACCTATCCCGTAGAGCGGTATAAAAGTTTTGCCGCATTTAGCAGTTCTTCGCTGGGATATGACAAATTCAAAAAGGTCAACAAAGTCAAAAAACACAAATCCTATTATTACGACAAGATCAATTACAACGATTTTGACATTGTGATTCATCCTACGATTGTGGAACCCGTGGTGCAGTTTATGTACACCCTCAAGGTTATGTTTACCTTAGGGGGAATAGGAGACAGGGGCGAGGAGTGAGGAGTCAGGGGGAGGGTGTAGGCCATTAACCCAAATACTTTCCGGCGATTTCATGCATAAAGGCAATGGCAGCTTCGGTTTCATTGGGAATGATACCATCGAGGATGGCTTCCCGAATTTCGGTTTTGATCTGCCCGACAGCTTTTCCGGGGGGAATATTAAAGGTTTGCATGATCATTTCCCCGGAAACAGGTGGCTGCCAGTTACGGAGCTGATCCCGGTCTTCGACTTCCCGGATACGGGCAGCGAGTACATCATAGTTTTTGAGAAACCGGCGTACTTTCGCCGCATTTTTAGAAGTAATGTCACAGCGGCAGAAATTCAGTAAATCCTCCAGGTCTTCTCCTGCTTCAAATACAATCCTGCGAATGGCACTATCCGAAACTTCTTCACTCACCAGGGCAATGGGCCGCTGATGTAAGCGCACCAGGTTCTGGACATAGCGCATATTTTCATTCATCGGCAACTTCATCCGGCGGAAGATTTTTGGCACCCAGCGGGCGCCCTTGTCTTCGTGGCCATGAAAAGTCCAACCGGTTTGAGGCGCATATCGCTTCGTAGCGGGCTTGGCGATATCATGCAAAATCGCTACCCACCGCATCCACAGGTTGTCGCTTATTTCCGCTACATTATCCAGGACTTTCAGGGTGTGATAGAAATTATCTTTGTGCCCTCGTCCATTGACATATTCGATCCCATACATTGCAGCCAATTCCGGAAAAATCAATTCCAGAAGACCGCTTTGAAACAGCATATCCAATCCGATCGAAGGGATGGGCGCCTGAATAATTTTATTCAGTTCAACAATGATTCGCTCTTGCGAGACGATACGAATCCGATTTTTATTTCGGCTGATCGCCTGCCAGGTTTCGACGTCTATTTCAAAATCCAATTGGGTAGCGAATCGAATCGCACGCATCATCCGCAGGGGATCGTCCGAGAAAGTGATATCTGGATCGGTAGGAGTCCGAATGATCCGATCTTCCAGATCTATCTGGCCGCCGAAGGGGTCTCCTAAGGTTCCAAAATCTTTGTTTAAGGACAGCGAGAGGGCGTTGATCGTAAAATCCCGCCGCAGCTGATCATCTGCTATTGATCCTTCCTCCACAATCGGTTTCCGCGATCCCCGCTGGTAACTTTCTTTTCGGGCGCCTACAAATTCCACCTCAAAATCTTCATGCTTCACCAAAGCAGTTCCGAAGTTTTCGTAAACAGCCGTGAGGTGCGTCCCGAGTTTTTTGGCAAATGCCTCTGCCAGGTCAATCCCCCGTCCTTCTACCACTACATCAATGTCTTTGCAAGGGCGGTTCAGCAAATGGTCGCGGACATAGCCCCCTATCACAAAAGCCCGCACCCCTAATTCACTGCTACATTGGTGCAGCAGGTCAAAAATCTCATGTCTAAGTGCTTTCGGATACTTCACCATTACGCTCAATCGGGTCATAAAGCGCGCAAGTTACTATTTTTGAAGGATAGGGCCGACAGATATTTTCCGAAACCGCCACCGATACAGAAAAACAGCTAGTCCCAGAAACATCCCTCCCAAAATCCCCCACAGGATTCCGGTATAAGAGATCGGGTCTGTTTTTTGTTCCCAAAGAGCCATTGCCCCCCAATGAGCAGGATGAATCGACTTGCCTGCTTCCAGCCAGTTTTCCCGGGTCCGGCGCAAGGTTTTACCAGATGACATGCCTAAAACGAGTCTGTCTCTGTATTGCTCTTGAAAATCGGCATTACTGGCACTCTTCCATCGATGTCGAATCAGGGGAATTGTATCCGATTGGGAAGGCGTCAATAAAGACTGATATCGAATGTCATAAGATCGAAATAAATAGGGCATCGCAGGGTATCCCGCTTGCTGAATAGTATTGGATGGCGTCAAGGCAAGATCAAACGGAATCGCCGTTAGGGTCTCATCGGGAATCAGGATTAAGCGGGGCAGGTTCTTATCAGCTATAGCTGCCAGGATGGGATTGCGAACCATTTGAGGAACGGGTAACACCGGCTGCAGGAGTTCTTCATAAACACGGTTGGCAATCTGAGTAAATACGGCTTCGCTGCCCACCGTATCTGCTGCGGGTAAGCAGGCTGCGTGAAAATCATCAAGCAGTTCTGCCCATTTCGTTTCGGGCCCCATTCGATGACCAAACACCTCATACTGAGCGCTACTGAAGAGGTACAACTGGCTATCCGCAACAAACCATTCCAACACGATCGAAGAAGTTGGTAGCTCAATCCCGGCACTTGCTGCCTCCACTGATAGGGAACCCGGTTTTCCATTCGCAGTACCAACAAGCTGCTCTTTCCAGGCTTGAGAAAGCTTCCAGGCTTTTTCTACAAATCCTGAATCCGGATAGCTTGCTGCCCGATCCAGGTAATGACTCATCTCGGCGGCAATAGTTTTTTTATCAAGGATTTGTGCAGTCCCTTTTTCTGCGTTTCCAACAGCCAATACAATCCCAATTACGATCCAGCGGAGCTTTCCCATTCTTTCCCATATTTACTCCGCAAAGGTCTGATAAATTCTCCAGAATATCGATGATTTTTCTCAGGAGCATGAACTCACATTGGCAAAAAAATACGGCACCATCCGTGAGGAGGTGCCGCCTTGTAACAAGCAAAAGGGAAAGCCTCTCACTAGCGAAACATTTCATCAAATGTCATACTGATATAATATTGTGCACCCACACTGGGTCCGCCATATACTTGACGGTATTCCTGATTCATGAGGTTATTGGCCCCTAATTTCAGAATAGATCTGACAGCTGACAGTTTGTATGTCACTGCTGCATCGATAACCTGGTAGGCTTCCATTTCCCCTTGTCCAAAAGGAGACTGCCACAGATATCCGTCCGACCAACGGAATCGCACATTAAATCCGATTCCCTTTGCCACTTCCCGATTACTGAGTCCTACCTGAAAGCGGTGCTTGGGCGTGTTAAATGCCGGAATAAACTCCGGATTGTTTTGCTGGGCTTCGTCAGCATCAAAATCAGCGTAGCTATAATTGCCATCTACCAGGTAGTTGCCAGGTAATTCATACTGAAGGGTAAGTCCTCCCCCCCATGAGGTAATCTCATCGGGAATGTTGGTATAGATCGCATAGGCTCGATTTGCCAAGAGGCTATAAACCGGAATCCGGGTCACAAAATCATTATATCGGTTGCGATATACGTGTACATCCACCAGCATCTGCTCATTGACAAGACCTTTATACCCGAACTCAACGGTCCGAATTCGCTCCTGACGTAAGAATTCGAGGTCTGCCCGACGTAAGACAGTCGGATCTGTCCCTCCTCCAATCAGAAATTGCTGTACAGATGAAACTGTCATCAGCTCCCGATAGATATCCGAACCGTTCAGCAGGGTTCCATCTCCCTTTTCATACCGGTAATTTTGAATGTTATCCTCTGTTCCCCCGAGCACAACGGCTTCTCCGACATCCAGCGCGATATAGGCTTCCTGTGAAGCAGGATTCCGGAATCCCGTTTGAGTCGAAAGACGGAGGTTATGCTGCCGATTTTCTCCCATGGAATATACCGCCGAGGCGCGCGGTGAAACCTGACCTTCAAAATTCTGGTTTTTATCAAATCGCAAAGAACCCCGGATGGATAAGCGATCGTTAAAAAAGGTTTTGGATGCCTGCGCATAGGCGCCATATTCCACTATCGGAATAATACTCCCAAACCCCAGGGGCCCATCATTAAACAGTCGCCCTTCTGAATTCAGGTAATAGCGTCGGTAACTGATGCCTTCCTGCAAATCGACAAACTCTAACTTACGGGAAAAATCATATTGCCCTTCGAGGTGAAGCATGCCCGTTTTTTCGATGAATTGAGAGCCTCCGGACAGCAGATTGGGATTACTGAGGGTTTGACTGCGGAGCCCCTGGAACGCATCACTTTCTGGTCCCTGAATGTCCCGATCGGCAAAGAGTCGGGAAGCAGAATGATTACCGGGATCAATTCCAGGAACCTCTCCCCGATAAGCAGCCCCATAGTCTGCTGACCACAGCGCACTGGACTTGAGGCCTTCCTGAATGAATGCACCTGTTGCCAACATACTATAGGCATCATTGGCATTTTCGCGGGTATAATATCCCCGCAGGAAAAAATCATCTCCTTTGAGCTCTAATCGATTGAGGTACTGTTGGATATTCACAAATGGGTAGGTGGTAGTGTGGTGCAAAACCAGGTCTACCTCTACAAAACTCCCACTGTATATAACCTCCAGGCCTGGAATGGGTCTGTAATGCAGTGCGCCCTGTACTTTGATATTTCCAATTTTGTCATCTACAATATCTGATTCTAATATCCCGGAACGATTTACCAGGCTAAGCGTACCTGATCCGTCAAGATCAACCGGCACCTGTACTTCATCTCCGTAAACATTTACAGCGTTGAAATTCGGGTGGCTGCGATCCCGGCTCAATAATTCAGCTGCACGCGCCTGATCCCCAATCCCAACCAGGTGGCTTTGATCATCTGCATGCCAGTCTGTTCCGCCAAAATAGGAAACGTTGAATTTATATGCCCACTTAGGGGATAACGCCTTTGCATATCGTACGCCGACATCTGTAAAGGGACGGGTACCTGCTCCTTCCTGAATACTCATCCCGCCTTTGACATAGGCACTAAGCCCCTGGTAATCAAAAGGGTTTTTACTTTGCAAGGACAATAAGCCATTGAAGGCATTGGGTCCATACAATGCAGAACCGGGTCCAGGCACCAACTCGATGGACCGGATGTCCAATTCAGAGGGACCGGTATTATTTGCCAGTGCATAATTGAGTCCGGGGGAGAGCATGTCAACTCCATCGACCAGATTTACAAAACGCCAGTTCTGGACATCTGCGAAGCCTCGGGTATTGACAGAAGGAAACCGTAAACTACTGGTATTTACTTGTACCCCTTCTAGGTCTGCTACACTCAGATACGGATCCAATTGTGCTGTTTGCCGAACATCAACTACTCCGACCCGCTGGATGGAAACCGGTGATTGCAAAGCAGATTCTTCTATACGGGAAGCCGTTACTACTACCTCATTTCCGAGAGAAGCTTCTGGCTCGAGAATCACAATTAAGTTTTGTGTATCGCGCAATACCAGTAGTTCCAGGCGCTGGTAGTCCAGTGCAATGATCTCTACCGTAAGCGGCAAAGGCAAATCGGTAATCAGGTCAAATTTTCCATCGAGGTCGGAAACCGTTCCCGCTGAAAAATACTTAAGGCGCACATTTGCCCCGATGATACTTTCGTGGGTCTCTGCATCGAGAATGACTCCCGATATTTGTGTTTGTGAAAAGAGTGAACAACTAAGGGTTAGGAACAAAAGAATTAAGGGGAGAACTTTAGCTATATTTAGATTCATAAAATGCGGTAGTGGAGAAAATTATCTGGAAAAGTCAAAATTGACAGGTAGGGTATAAATTACCGGAACGGTCCGCCCATGGTGCAATCCAGGCAGCCACTGAGGCATCAGGCGAATGATCCGAAGTGCTTCTTCATCACAACCATACCCAATTCCCCGAACAACTTTCAGGTTAGAGAGAGTGCCATCGATATTCACGACAAATTGCGTGTAGACTTTTCCATCAATCTCATTTTCCCGTGCCAGTTGAGGATATTGAATTTGTTCGTTGAGGAACTGAATCATCTTATCCTTACCACCTGGATAGGCAGGAGGCACTTCGGAGAAAGAAAGGGGTTTGCTCGGCGCCTCAGTTTCATCTGAAATAATGAGCGGTTTTGGAGCTGCTACTATCTCTGGCTCGCTTGCCGGTTCAGTCTCTTCGAGCGAGCGAGTTGCCGTATCTACCTGATCGAGCACTTGTGTTTCTACAGTTCCATTAGTCGGCAGAGAAGCTTCTATCACGGGCTTACTCTCCACAATCAGACTTGCTTCCGGAGATGCAGGCTCTTCCAACACTTCCTCCTGAGTTAAGACAGGAGTGTCAGGCGCATTATTAACCTCAACAACCACGCGGGCAGCTGACTTTTCGCCTTCTGCTTCCGGGGTGAGTTGTACCAGGAAGATGCCGGGTTTGGGGTATCTGTATACCACCTTGTCTTTGATCGTGCGCTGGATCCCATTCCCAAGATCCAATTCAAAAGTCTCGCCCTGTAAGGCAGAGGGAAGAGAGAAAACCAGTGGAGAGCCCACCATAGTATCTCCTGAAACGATTAATTCCAGTATTTCAGCATCTTCAACGAATCCTGCCTCGCGCAGAGATTCTTCACGTTCCAGCGCTGCAATTGCTGGATTAACGATTTCTTCAGCAGGCTCTTCAATCAGTTCTGTAGTAGTTTCTGTAGCGTCTGATTCTACTCCCACTGCAGCAAAAGGCAGATTGAGCAAACCAGAAGAAAACGCAAAAATACCGCCGGAAATCAATAATACTGCTGATGCAAATAAGGGTTTTCGCCCTGCATAGCTTAATAAAGAAGTCAAGGTGGAAAGGAGGGATTGTAATACGAAGCCCGCAAATGCCAGGTATAATCCCTTGTGTACATCAGAGCTATGCTCCTTTGACAACCGGGATTGGGCATTGTTATGGGGTTCGTCGTCCCTGTAGTAATTCATCATAGTTCCGCTAGGTTACAATAGATTTATGTTTCTGTCCTGTTATATAGCCTTAACTAAGTTTGCTGTTTACCACAATAGGAAAACAACAAGTACGCAGGATGGGTAAACGATAATACGTTCAAATATTAGCGGAATACGGAGCGAGAAGTAGTGTCGAAGTGATCGACGGGGGTAAATTGATGTTTCTGAAAAAGTTCTCAGGTATGGATTACATATATTGTCCTTGAATCAATTTTGATGATTTTTTGTTGAAAATTTCTAAGAATTTATCACAATGGCTCTTTTTACTAACCGATTATTCAAAATTCTAACATACTATTTTATCATCCGAAAAATGAATATTATTACTTTACGAACTCCTACGATCAGAGCAGTTCGGTCAATTTTAATGCCCCAACGGTCACTATCAAGTGTTATTCGACTCACGCAAGAAGGCCAAACACTTGGTTTACCTTCCTTCCCTTCTCTCAAAAAATCGACAGCAATCCCCAAAATCTAACATAAGCAAGGACCAATTGGTCTAATTCAGTTATAGGTAAACCAAACAAGACCTGCATAGGAAAGCCTCAGCTTGAACTAATCATGAATCAGGTGTAAGTAGTCGCCAATTTACAATCCGGAAATTGTCAATTCACAGAAATAATTAATCCTATAAATATCCATCCGGATTTAATACTCTTCACATCGAAATGCCATATCGGCATTCAAAATCCAGAAGAATCTCTCGTATTTATTTTTTTGATTCAATAAGTAGTCAAAAAAAATGGCCCCCGAAAATCAGGAGGCCATTTCAATAAACGCACAACAGTAAAAAATTTGAGATTGGTTGGATGCTACAAACTGATCTATCTTGTCCAAGCAGTATCTTCTGCCAAATAACGTTATCTTTTGTTCCCTCTAATAAGCGCTAAAGGCTCAAATTTGTTTATCTCTCTATCAAATATGCAAGTATTCAACAAATAAATCAAAGCGATTGTTTTTATGATACCATAGATAATATCTATGAGATACTTATCTTGCATCTGGTACCTGACCAATTCTCATCTCCTATGAATCTCCAACAGCTCAAATATATCATCGCCGTAGATAGCCATCGCCACTTTGCTCATGCGGCAGCGGCTTGCTTTGTCTCCCAGCCTACTCTGAGTATGATGATTCAGAAGTTGGAGGAGGAATTGAATACCAAACTATTTGATCGCAGTAAGCAGCCGGTGATTCCTACCCAGACAGGTAAACTCATCATTGAGCAGGCACGGGTAGTGCTTCGGGAACAGGAACGGATTGTGGAATTGGTTCAGGAACAGCAAGACATCGTATCGGGTCGCCTCGAAGTGGGGATCATCCCTACCCTCGCGCCCTACCTGATTCCCTTGTTCATCACGCAGTTTCTGGAAAAATATCCGGAGGTCCGATTGCGGATACAGGAAATCACGACAGAGTTACTGGTTGATAAACTCAAAAAGGGGCAGCTTGATGTGGGCATTTTGGTTACGCCCTTAAAGGATGCCGCCATTCGGGAAACGCCCATCTTCTACGAAGCATTTCAGGTGTATTCTTCTCACGACTTTGAAAAAGAATACCTGTTACCGGAAGACCTCAACCCCAATGAGTTGTGGCTGCTCGAAGAAGGGCATTGCTTTCGCTCTCAAATCATGAATCTCTGCGAACTCAAAAAACAAACAGACTCTCATTTGCAATATGAAGCAGGTAGTATCGAGACACTGAAGCAAATGGTCGCACATCATCAGGGCGTAACGATCCTCCCGGAATTGGCCATTCGAACGCTTTCTCCTGAAGAGAAAAAGCGGCTCAAACTATTTCAGGCTCCTGCTCCTGCACGCGAGGTGAGTCTGGTTACCCATCGGAATTTCATCAAAAAACGACTGATCGAGGTGTTGCGGACAGAGATACTCGCAGCACTGCCGGAGGAGATTCGGCAGAATGAGGAGGTGGTCAGGATAGATATATAGCGGGGAAGAGAGAAGAAGAAAGATAAAAGAAGAAAGAAAGAAAATGCCCATTCTGGGGGGTGATTCATTCCCCTTACAAGTCCTTCTCGCGGCTCCGCTTTTCCACGCCATCCCGAATGACCCGCACGCGTCGCACGTCCCGAATGGTATCTACAATTCTGCCTTTGCCATCTTCGACGGCCTGTTCGCCATTGGCATACCAGTAATTAATCAATAGCTCTTCACGGCGGTCTATGTCCAGTTCCTGTTGCTTTTTGCCATTGGGGTACCAATAGGTCCAGACGCCCGCTTTGAGGCCGACTTCGTAGCGCCCGGCAGATTTGGGGGTGCCGTTGTCATAAAAGTATTCCCAGGCTTCGTCTTTTTCGCCAGAGAAATAGGTGCCTTTTTCTAATAAGGTGCCTTCCGGACTCAGGTATTGCCAGGTATAGTGATTGTCTCTCTCGCTGATGAAATCCTGTTTGGACTCCAATTGTCCGTCTTCATAATAGTTGGCCCAGGAAGCGGGGCTTCCGGTCTGAGGATCGGCCGCCTGCACCCATTGCCCGACCCGGTGGCCTGCCTCAAATTCGCCCTCTGCCAGGACATTGCCTTTTGAATCCAGCAATCGATAAGGACCGGAGAGCTCTCCGTCTTCATAATTCGCACGTTCTTTTACTTCCCCATTCGCATAATAGCTCAGGTGCAGGCCATTTTTTTTGCCAAAAATGTATAGTCCTTCCCGCATAAGGGTTCCATCCTCGTACCATTCTTTCCATTTGCCGACGCGTAAGGAGTCTATCTTATTTCCCTCCAGCTTGAGCTGCCCATTTTCATAAAATAACTGCTGCCGGTACAGTTCGGATTCAGGAGAATCCCCGGATTCATAAAAGCGTAATTCTTTCGGTTCCCCATTCGCCCAGGCATCCACGACCTGAGAATCGTTTTCATCTCCGCAAGCAAACAGTAAGGGCAACCATATTAAGAGCAGATACTTTTTCATCATTGGATCGGTATGTCCTGAACATACGAACATTTTATCAAACAGGAGGAAATCATTTTGTCGTTGCGGGATTACAAATCCCGCTAAGCTATTTCTTTTTTTTGCGCTGCTGCTCGCTGCCCTTCGGGATTTGTAATCCCGAACTCCTTATTGCTCACCTCAGCTTTTTGAAAGCCTGTTGCGGGATTACAAATCCCGCTAAGCTATTCTGCCGGAAAGATTCGACTTGGCACGGTACTACTTCGGCAACTCCAGTAACTCAATCTTACGAAATTGTGTGGGATGACTCTCGCCTTGTAAAGCGATGTATCCCGATTTGAGGGGCGTTCCATCGGTCTTCATCGTTTCGTCAAATTCATTTACAACTCCGCCGCCTACTTGTGGACGCGTATATTCCATGACAGTATCTCCCTCTACGATGTGCCGAAAGAGGGAATCGCCATACACCTCCACTTCCACTGTAACCCATTGGTCACCGTGGTAGGTCTGAGAGGTGGAACTCACGCAATGCGGTGTGAACAGCGAGTCATTCATGTACACATGGGTGCCGGGCGTACAGAGGTTGGCGGTGGGGCGGTCATCGGTTCCATTTCCGCCGAGGAGCTGTACTTCGATGGAGATGGGAAAGTCCTGATTCAGGGCCATGCTGGCAGCCGATTGACTGTGGAGCATGAGTCCATTATTCCGGACGGCCCAGCCTTCGCCGCCAGGTGCCTGTTCACCGATGAAGCGGTATTCGACACGAAGCCGATAATGAGAATAGGGAGTTTGGTAATAGATATGGCCATACGTCTTGGCAAAATCTTCATACTCATCATAATTCGCAGTCAGGTAGCCATCCACCACTTGAAACGTATTTGCAAAATTATCGCCCAGCTCATATCCCCGAATTTTGATATCCCAGCCCGTCAGGTCCTTTCCATTAAAGAGTTGAATCCAATTTTCGGGTTCTGGTTCTGTTGAGGCAGGGGGTGTGGTCGTACAGCTTAGGAAGAGTGTGAGTGTGGTACAAATCAAGAGCAGGTATTTCATAACGCGTGGATTGTGTGAGGCACAAATATAGAAAGTCCCTGTCAGATAAATTCCCGGCAGGCCTCACTCAATCAAAATTGAGTACAATTCTACTATCTTTTCAAGATAATTTCGATCACGCCATTTGCACCCCTCGAGCCATAAGCAGACAGGGTAGCCGGGTCCGTAATGACATCGATCCGCGCTACATCACCCGGATTAAAGTTCGCAACCCGACTGTAGTCACTCCCCAGCACATTACCATCGACCACATACAAGGGTTCATTGGTAGAATTAATGGAGCGTCGGCCCCTAATTTGGACGCTTACGTTTGACCCCGATCCCGAAACCGTAACGTTGGGTTTCCGCCCAATCAATTCAGCGATAGAAGTTGCCGGGGCATCATGTTTTTTCATTTCATTTGCAACCGCCTTTGCTGAAGTAGGAGCGGAAGTACTTGTGCAGGAAGGGGCCAACAAACAAGTAAATGCCAGTAAGCAGAAGAGTATAGTTTTCATGTTGACTGAGTTTGAGATGAATGTAAGTCTATTCTGATATTCAACATACAATGAAATATTGAGAAGATTTTGAGCCTTCTCAATCATTCTGAAAATTCCTCGTAAAATATTTTCGATAACCTTCTCACATTATTTTCTGTTTAATACAAGAACTTCCGCCTCTAAGCCTCCACCTTATGCATCGCCTCATTGCTTCCTGCCTGTGCTTTTGGCTGTTTCTGTCCTTGCTGTTTGGACAACGGCCCACAGCTGATGACTTTACGATCAGTGGAGACACCTATCTGACAGATGATTTTTGCTTCCGATTGACAGAGGAATACGATTATCGATCGGGATCCATTTGGTACAAGCGGCCGGTAAGCCTGATGCAGCCCTTTGTCATCGAATTGTCGATCATGGCGGGCTGTCAGGACGAATCCGGTGCAGATGGGATGGTATTTGTTTTCACCCCACAAGCCAACCAACTGGGGTATGTAGGCGAAGGCATCGGCTTTGCAGGTCTCGTACCTTCCGTAGGAATTGAAATCGACACCTGGCGCAACTATCATCTGCTAGATCCGGCAGAGGACCACATTGCCATCATGGCAAATGGCAGAATGGGACACCAAAGTGACCTGGCGGGTCCTCAGGCCATTCCCAACATCGAAGACTGCATCCGGCATAGCTTTGTCATCCGCTGGTCGCCTGCTATGCGTATTCTGTCAGTAGAAATCGACCGCCGTGAAGTAATTGCCGCCCAGTACGATCTGATCACCGATATTTTCAGGGGAAATGATGTAGTGTTTTGGGGCGTAACCGCCGCAACCGGACGCTATAACAATATCCATGAGGTGTGTTTTGATCGCCTGAGTTATGGGCCAACTGAGCCAAAAGTCCCCTTTCGACTTGGGATTTCCCCTCCGGATTATGGAATGAATGACCAGCCCGTTATTTCCCAAAAACCTATCTTTATTGCAGAATAAAACGCTGTTTGGTTTATCCTGAATTTCCGTAAATTGAGCACATGAACAAACCTTCTACTCAAATCTTCGCAGGCGACAAACGCCGTTATAAAAAGCCTTTTGCTACTCGTCAGGGTGAGCACGTGTATGAAGGCGAAAAAGGCATGCTCGAATCCCCTTTGCTCAGCATAGAAGGCGACGAAATTTTCCAGGGCAAAAAAGGCTGGTTTGAATCCCCTTTGGCAACCGTTGTCGATTACAAGGTATATGCCGGTGAAAAAGGCATGTGGGAAAATCCGATTGCAATTATCAAAGGGACCCAAATATTTCCCGGTGATGACGGCGATTTTGACTATCCGATTGCTACGATCGAGCGCAAAGACAAAATGGCTGCCGCTGCTGCCGCTGTATTGATATTGTTGCCCATGCAGGAATGAGAAAAGCGGAGTCCCGAATTGCATTCTTGGCGTAGTTTTGTTTGACCGTTTGAATGTTTGGGGTTTGAGTGTTAGTGCTTTAGGATCGAAATAATGATCTAATTTTCTATCTTCGATTTAAAACGTTGTCCGCAGCCCCCGATCTGCTGACTCTGTTTTCCTCCTGCGCGCAGCGCTTGCTGTCTTTGAACCCTTCCCTCACAACCCCGTTTTCCTTCAAAAATATGGTTCCTACACATCTTATCCCGATATTGGAATATTATTATAGTGGTGAAAACCGCCTCCTTTTAATCTACTGATTATCAATTCGGTACAAATTAATTTGTCATCCTGA
>CAYGTH010000042.1:0-26256 GCA_964352745.1 uncultured Bacteroidia bacterium | reverse complement strand
AGTCCAACTCTCCCCGGATTAAGCACGAAGTTCGACGCAATGTCTATGTACTAACTGCTGAGAATCCGCATGCCTCCTACAAAGAGGGGATTGCCTACATCACGCCTGACGGTGCCAGAAAGATGCTGATGCCCGCTTATACCCGGGGTAATAAAATGGTCTTCTTACTCCCGTTGCGTCGCTACGAATACCCCGTCAGGATTGTTGACCGAATTGGAAAGATCAACCTGGAGCCTCAATTCCAGGAAGAAATATTCCCGTATAAAAATAACCTTGTCGAACTGGATGAACTGGAACTGTATTTCCCTTACGAATCCGTTTTCCACAACCTTCATTTGGAAGTCACACAAAAACCCGGTACTTCAAAGATGTACAGCGATATCTTTGAGGTGGGAAATAATCAGATCGCCGTATTCAAATCCTATCTGGTGAGTTTTGTGCCAAACCAGCCGATTGACCGCAATCACCTCATTGTCGCCAAGCGTGAAAAAGGAAAATGGGAATATGCCGGAAATACACTCGGAGAAGAGAACAACGTTTATACAGCGGTTCGGGAATTTGGTGAATTTTGCCTGATGGCAGATACCGTGCAACCGACGATCGTTCCGATCAACTTTTCTCCCGGTAAAAGCCTCTCTTCCGGCCAGCAAACCTTACGGATTAAGATTGATGATTCATTTTCCGGGGTGGACTCGGATAGAATCTATTGTACATTTGATGGCGAGTGGGCCATGTTTGGCTATAATTTTAAAACAAAGCAGATGACCCACGAGTTCATAGAGAAGCCCGAAAAAGGAGAACATATATTGGAAGTCAATGTGTATGACAAGGCCAATAATCACCAGCAAAAGCGCTATCAGCTAACTTTTTACTAACTATGAGTACCCATTTTTATCCGGCTGTGGTCACTGAAATTCGCGACGAAACACCAGATGCATATACCGTTTTTTTACAAAATCCTGACCCGGAAAAATTTTCCTATTTACCCGGACAATACCTGACTTTGAAATTGGAAGTCGAAGGCGAAGAAATCCGCCGGGCCTTTTCCCTTTCTTCTGCCCCGGGACTCGATGAGCAGCTTGCCCTGACCATCAAGCGGGTCCCCGGCGGGAAAGCCAGTAACTACCTGCGGGACGAGGTAAGCGTAGGAGATACAATCGAAGTTATGCCACCTATGGGTCATTTCTCAATTGAGCCCAGTCCGGATCAGAGCCATCATTATATCATGATGAGTGGAGGCAGTGGGATTACGCCACTGATGTCTATGTTGAAGAGTATTTTGTACCATGAGCCTTTGAGTAAAGTGTCGTTGTGGTATGGAAACCGGGATCGGGAAAGCATAATATTTCGGGATCAACTGCAAGACTTGCTGGGGCAATACAAAGACCGCTTGCATGTCTATCATACGCTTTCACAGCCGGATGAAGACTGGAAAGGATTTGCAGGTCGTCTCGACCAGGAGCGGGTTTACGACCTGATCTCAGACCTGTTTATGGTAGATGAATACCGCAAACGCTATTATGTCTGCGGACCGGATGGCCTGATGGAAGGTGCGATTGCCGCGCTGGACAAGCATGCGGTTTTTCCTTCAGATGTGTACCGGGAATATTATTCTGCACCTGTGCCTTCGGAAGAAGAAGTGGATGCCGTTTATAGCCAGAATGGAGCCGCCGTCTCCACCGAAAATGGCCAGGAGCAGGAAGATATCCAGGTGCAAATCCACATCAATGGTGCTGCACACGACGTATCCGTAAGCTCCAAAGAGACCATTTTGGAAGCAGCAATTGCCGCTAAAGTGGATCCGCCTTATGCGTGTCAGTCGGGTATTTGCGTTTCCTGCCGGGCAAAGGTCATGCGTGGCGAGGTCTCCATGGACTATGACGAGGGCTTAAGCGACGAAGAGAAGGAAGCAGGATATATCCTCACTTGTCAGGCACATCCTAAGTCAGCGGGCGTGGTGGTTGATTTTGATGAATAAATAAAAGGTAAGTAGATGGCCAGATTTTAGTATAGAGTACTTAGACAGGGCTATTGATGCGAATCGCAAGTTGAAAAGATAGTCTATTTTGTCATGCTGAGCGTCGAGGTACGAAGCACAACAAGATGAGTGTAATTAGGCAAAATTTGCCGCTCCGAACGATCGCCTGACCTTTCCCGATTCGATCGGGACTCAGGCTGACGATCTTAGAATTAATTTCAGTCAAAAGCGATTCGCATTATTGATTATCAGATAGATGTAGTCTTATCTCTTTATACTAAAATCTGTCTACTTGTTTAGACCATGTTTGGAACGCTAATTTCCTTAGAAAATGCTGACTTCAGGAACCTGATCTTCGCCATTTTTACTCGAAATAGCTCGCTATTTCTGCGCAAAATGACTTGTCAGAACCCTAAATTCAGCATTTTCGCTAACAAATTTTCTGTCCCAAACATGGTCTTACTCTCTTTTATCTAATATCTATGATCTGTCCTCTTACTCAGAATTAATTATTCCGCGCCCCCTGATTGACCCAATTCGCGATCTTGATGATCTGATCATTTGTCAGACTTTTGCCGGAATAATCGGGTGGCATAGCACGGCCGGCAGTACGGGCTTCGATCCTTGTGGCAAATTCTTCTACTACAGCATAGGTCTGAAAACACAGCCCATTTCCATCGCAATGGCACGAAGGGATCATGCAGTTTTCGAGTAAAATGGGGCGGATATCATCGAGGTAGCTAACCAGTTCATCCGATTCTACGAGAAAATCGAGTGCAGTAGTACAGCCATTGCCATCTTGTATGGTAACGGTGTATGCACCCATAGGCAAATCGGAGAACTTATTCTGAACCTGGAAATTCACGCCATCAAGGCTATATCGCAACGGGGAGTTCCCATTTCCACTTACTTCTACACTTCCAAGACGTAGATCTGTTACGATGTTTAATACTTCCGAAATTACAATCGTAGGGGGAGTCACGCAGGGATCTACGCCTTCTTGTGATTCCTGGCAAGCTGTAATCAGCAGACCGAATGTAAGTACAATCGGGAGAAAAAATGAGGAGACCTTCATATGCGAGTGCTTAAGAGAAGAATAGGAGGTTTTTCCTAAAAACCCGACTGCTGTAAAATTGTTTTCAGGATATGTCAGGATGGCTCCTTGCCCGATAAACAATAGCTTCCATACGCAATCTTTCAGTATTCAATTCCCCCTCCATGAAATATAGATTCGTTTGGTTAGGCAGCTTGATCTTCTTGATCATTTTTCCACACTTCGGGCAATCGCAATCCCTCAAACGCATTAGTGTGAAGGGGAATCAGTTTGTGGCAGCGGACGGGACTCCTTTTGTGTTCCGGGGCTTAAATACCAGCGATCCGGACAAACTCTTTCGGGGTGGTCATTGGGACAAAAGCTATTTTGAGGAAATGAAAAGCTGGGGCGCTAATGTGGTCCGGTTTCCCGTACACCCTAAGGCCTGGCGGGAACAAGGGCAGGAAAATTACCTTCGTCTTCTTGATATGGGGGTACAATGGGCAAGCGAAAATGGCCTCTATGTGATCATTGACTGGCACAGCATCGGCAACCTGCGTTCCGAACTGTTTCAGCATGAAATGTATGAAACCACGAAAAAGGAGACCTTCGAATTTTGGCAGACCATGGCCACGCACTTCAAAGACAATCCAACCGTGGCTTTCTTCGAACTCTATAATGAGCCCACGACATTTAATGGAAAATTTGGCACCTGTACCTGGGCACAATGGAAGGAAATCAATGAAGAGTTGATTACCATCATTCGGGCACATGACTGCGAGGCGATTCCGCTTGTTGCGGGATTTAACTGGGCGTATGACCTGCGTCCGGTTCGGGAAAATCCCATCGATGCTGAGGGAATTGCTTATGTCAGTCATCCTTATCCTCAAAAACGTGGAAAACCCTGGGAGGCACAATGGACTGAAGACTGGGGCTATATCGCAGATATGTATCCTTTGATTTTGACCGAAATCGGATTTTGCGGACCGGATGACAGAGGGGCACATATTCCTGTTATCAGCGATGAATCTTATGGGGACGCGATTACCCGGTATTGTGCGGAAAAAGGAATCTCTTATGTGGTATGGGTCTTTGATCCGAACTGGTCTCCCATGTTGTTTATGGATTGGGAGTATACCCCCAGTCGGCAGGGAAAATATTTCAAAAAAGCCCTCCAGGAAGGGGGGAAATAAGAACTGTATATGGAAAACCAACAAATAGCGCTGGTAACGGGGGCAGGCTCAGGAATTGGAAAAAGTTGTGCGATTGCCCTGTCAAAATCAGGATTTGCCCTGGTGTTAGCAGGCAGGCGAGAAGAAACCCTTGCCGAAACGGCAGCCGAAATCGGTTCGGATGACACCCTGGTTGTCCCTACGGATGTCAGCGACCCGGAATCCGTGAATCGATTATTTGCACAGATTCAGGAGCGTTTTGGGCGGCTCAATGTCCTGTTCAACAATGCCGGAATCAATGTACCCGCTGTTCCGATGGACGAACTGGATATCGGCGATTGGAAAAAAGTGGTGGATATCAATTTGACGGGCGTATTCCTGTGTACGCAGGCCGCTTTCCGGATGATGAAAAATCAAGTGCCAATGGGCGGCAGGATCATAAACAATGGCTCTCTTTCCGCACATATCCCCCGCCCCAATTCAGCTCCCTATACCGCGACCAAACACGCTGTCTCCGGTCTGACCAAATGTACGGCCCTCGACGGGAGGCCCTTTCACATTGCATGCAGTCAGATCGATATCGGCAATGCCGCGACTTTCATGACCGATCGGATGTCAACCGGTGTTTTGCAAGCCAATGGTACGATGGCTGAAGAACCGACAATGCGGGTAGCTGATGTGGCCCGTGCGGTAGTCTATATTGCAAGTTTACCGCTGGATACCAATGTGCCCTCGATGATGGTCATGGCAACCCAAATGCCCTTCGTAGGACGCGGGTAATAGCTTTTCACCTGTAAAAAATACCTTAATATGTCCATTAGGCATCTGCTGAATTGTATGGCGGTTTCCTTGCTGGCAGTTGCTTGCAAAGAAAACAATATGCCTCCTGCGGGAATCCCGGAAGTTGTATCCGATCAGATTCAGATCGAATTGATTGCAGAAAACCCCGAAATCGTAACGCCAATCGGCATTACAATAGATGCGTTGGATAATGTGTATGTGCTGGAATCGCATACGCATTCCCCCCTCAGCGACTATTCCGGGCCGACATTTGATCGGATCAAGAAAGGGGTGGATCAGGATAAAGATGGGATTCCGGAATCCTGGATCATTTTTGCAGATAGCATAAACGATGGGATGAATCTGGTATGTGATGAGAACAATATCCTCTATTTAGCCGAAAAAAATAGAGTACTCTCCTTTTCCGATACAGACGGAGATGGGATCAGCGATGAGCGGCGGGTGCTGTTGGATATGCATAAGCCGGATAATGTCTATGACCATGCCGGGATATTGGGATTGGCCCTTTTGGGCGATGGATGGTTGTATGTGTCTCGTGGGAATACCGGAGGACAAGGCTGGACAATTCGAGGGACCGACGGGACTACTGTAAGCGGGTATGGCGATGGGGGGAATGTGATTCGATGCCGGTTAGATGGCAGTCAGGTAGCAGAAATTGCGACGGGCTTTTGGAATCCCTTTGCACTTGCTGTTACCTCAACCGGGCATTTGATGCTCACAGATAATGATCCTGACAGCCGGGGCCCCAATCGCCTGATTGATGTCGTATATGGAGGGAATTATGGTTACGAATCTCTATATGGAGGGAGTGGCATCCATCCTTTTTTGGCATGGAATGGAGAATTACCCGGAACCTTGCCCTATGCCGCGGCATTGGGAGAGGCACCGACAGGCCTCATCGATGCAAACCAGACACAGGTAGGGATCACTTATCCGGAGAATATGCTTGCCGCGATCTGGGAAGAAAATCGGATTGTACGAATTCCGCTAACTGCAACAGGCTCGACTGTATCAGGAGTATCGGAAGTGTTGATTCAGGGAGACAGTACCTTTCATCCTGTAGCAATGGCAACCAATAGCAAAGGGGAATTGTACCTGACCGATTGGGTAGTTCGTCAATACCCCAATCATGGAAGTGGGAAAATATGGCGAATACGGGATAAAGAGCCTAAGCCCTTCTCTATCCCAGGCGTACCTGAAACGCTTACGCTACTCCCGGATGAAAATCCTTTTCCAGATGTAGTTACGCTGATCCAGCAACTTCGATCGCCGGATCGCTTTACTCAGACCCTTGCACGTCAGTATATTACAGATGCGACTATTGACGAGTTACTTGCTGATGAGGATGCCCAACTGCGGTTACAAGGCCTCCTGGCGATGAATGAGGGGCGTGAGCAATTATCCAAGGCTCAGTTACAGACGCTACTGAGAGATAATTCAGAATCGATACGCCGAATGGCCCTCATATATATCGCAAAGAATTCCCGGTCAGATCTCTATACAAATGTCAATGAGGCCCTGTTTGCAGGGGATATTACCCCGGCTCTGTTTGAGACTTTTCTCGCTACGATTCGTCATTTACAACCTGAATTCATCGAAGGATACCGTACACAATCAGAAAATTCCTCAAAAAAAATCCCTCGTAAGCTTCCAGAAGACTATGTGATCTCCCTCATTCGCAATCGGAATCTGGACCCTGGAATACGTGCTGCTGCTTTTCCCTATTTGGAAGACCCGGCTGTCTATCAGGAGGAATTGATTCAGCTTGCACGGAATTCCGCTGCTCCGGTTCAGTCTGCATTTTTGCAGGTATTTCGGCATATCCAGAATGAAGGAGCAGCAGTAGCGATGTTTGCTATTGTTGCAAATGAAGCCGCATCTCCTGCTCTCCGGGCCGAAGCAATCGTTTCATTGGGGTACCAATCCCGGCGATTTTGTGAAGAAATGCCAGATATGTTGCAGGCACAATCAGCAACTCTGGTCGAAACAGCTGCACGTTACCTGTGCCGATGTGAAAACCGGGAATCCTTTGCTGGAATGGTAACAGGCCATCCCAGTGAGCAAACGATACGGGAGAATTGGCAATTATGCGGGGGGGAGGAAACCGACATAGATCGCCCCGATTCAGATGCAGCATGGGCGGAAGCAATCACAGGAACCGGCAACGCAGAAAAAGGAAAATGGATATTTCAATCTCTCAGCACTCAATGCCAACGGTGTCATCAGGTAGAAGGCTGGGGCGGACACTTCGGGCCTGACCTTTCTCATGTAGGCAGTAGTAAATCAAAGGCGCAACTCCTCACGGCCATTTTGCAACCCTCCAAAGAGATTTCGCCTGAGTGGCAAGGCTGGTTTGTAAAGACGAAAGCAGGTGAAACCTACTTTGGACGGCAAATAGATGTGGGCTTGCATAATGTGGAACTCATGTTGCCGGATGGAACCTTTGAAACCTATAAAGAACCGCAGGACTATGGATTGGCACCTGCATCTCTGATGCCGGAAGGCTTGGAAAATATCCTTACTCCCTCCGAACTCAATGACCTGATCACCTATTTGATTTCACTAAAATAGAACACTATGAAAGCACCACTCAATCGCCGCTCTTTTGTGAAAAACGCCTCTGCCCTGCTTGCTGGCCTTGGATTGGGAACAAAAGGACTCAGCACCCTGGCTTCCCCGGCTTCGCATGAGCCTGCCGGAGTTGAAATCGCCATTGCGACCATTTGCCTGGATGGTTTTGGGGATCAATTTTTTGAACGTGCCTTTGACGTAATCCCACAAGCCGGGATCAGGAATGTGGAGTTTAATGTCTGGCATCCCAGGACGATTACGCCTGCTGGAATTGAAAGCATCCGGGACAGGTGTTATCAAACAGGCCTCCGCCCGATCTCGCTTCAAGGCACTTCTTTCGGTGGGAATGTTGTCAAAGACATTTGTCATAAACTATGGCTCATGGAGCAGGCCAAAAACCTGGGTTGTCGTCGTGTAAAATTCACGGGTTCCAAACGCGGAACAGCGGGTGGACTGGAAAGTGTGATTGAGGTCTTGAAAGAACTCGCCCCTGCGGCTGAAGAAATGGATGTCCTGGTGACAGTAGAGAACCATGCCAACAATAACATTGAGAACATAGCTGATTATGACGCTATTTTCGAGGCAGTGGATTCCACGCATGTCGGTATGTGTCTGGACATGGGGCATTTTGACGGGGCAGGTGTCAGTAACTTTGAGGTCGTTGAGCGATTTCACGAAAAGATAATCCATATAGACATCAAGGACGTGGTAGCCTTCGGTACGTACAAAACAGTTCCCTACGGTTCGGGCATTACAGATGGAGCGGGAATCATCAAGGCAATGATGGAAAAGGGCTATACCGGCTATGTTGTGATTGAGCAGGCACCTCCTAAAGAAGAGTTGGAAATCGTGGGGGAAATGCGGAGAATTAAGGATTTATTTGCTTTTGTTGAAGAATAAAATGCTCCCTCATTATAGGAAACAAGGACTAAGCAATCCGCTCTGCAAACAATAGGAATAATTGCCCGAAACCAGCCATTGCCCCGAGGAGTGCGCCTACCCCGATCAATTTCCATTCATCTTCCTGAAAAACGGGATGTAAAAACTGTTCAAACTCGATTGGAGACAAGGCCTGCATGCGCGTGCGTAGCGTATCTTCAATGTCAAGCGCTTCTTCTGCATAGCCAAAAATATGCTTGATCGAATGGGGAAGTTCTTCTACAAATCGGTTGGCAACATGCTGCTTGATGCCGATATATTTTTGAGTGCCTTGTGCCAATTGGAAAAGGGGTTTTGTCAGTCCGGCGGCATTGTCCACAGCTTTTTTGACATGGGCATGGACCAGTGTTACAAGCCGATCCGAAGCCGGGCCCTGAATGAGGGTTTCAAAAATATTCTCAGACGTAAGGATTCGGTTGCTGACAATTCTTGCGTACTCGGCTGACACCTCTTTTTGTCTTTTGATAAACATACCTTGAAAGGTCCAGAACCCAAATTTACGGGGTTCCAGCGGGACGAATATCAATCGAAGCGCCAGGAAATTCGTAGCCCAGCCAATGATCAGACCAGCGAGGGGGAGAATCCACCAATTCGGAAAAAATACCCAGAACGTCATCTGAATCAGGCCGAATAGAAAGCCAAAATATAAACCCGATCGCTCGATGAACCGAAACTCGTCTTTACCGACCCGCAAAAATATTTGATTGAGCAGGTCTTTGTCCTTTTCCAATGCCTCGACTACCATGCCCCGAAGATCAAACAGATCCGTGATATTTGTTTTGATGTCCGACATGATCGCCTCTACGACCTGTGGCATATCTTCTGAAGCTTTCTGATAGACCCGACTCTTGACCAGTGCAGGGGCCGTTTCCCATAAAACAGGGGCTTGTTCTTCGAGGGCTTCGTCGATAATACGCTCTGTCAGTTTGATCATGGCAGGCTCCATCTCTTCTGCGACTCGTGCAGGATCGATTTGTGCAAAGCGATCTTCTATCGTAATGAGTTTGGTTGTCAGAATATCGACCGCTTTTCCCGCCATTACCCCCGCTTTATTGGGGATGATGCCTTGCCAGCCGACTTTGCCCACCCCTATAAAATCCAGCGGATAGAAGGTCATTTTGAGGGCCAGTACATTGGTTCCCCACCCTACCAATGCGCTCGTCACAGGGATCGCCAGATATTTCAGGAGATCTGGATCTGAAAAAAAGGTGACGAGTTGATCAAGCATATTACGGGATTACGAGCGGGTTATCGGCCATCTAGCGGGAAAGTATCTTTTTCTGCTGGAAAACGAATATATACATTTTGTTGGAATCCCTATCTTTGCATCAAATTAAACCCTATGCGCATCAGCGGATTCAGTTTTGCCAAAAATGCTGTTAAACTCTATTACCCGGTTAAGGAGGCAGTAGCTTCTATTTTACCGCTCGTAGACGAATTTGTATTTGCATTGGGCGCAGGGGATCCGGATGATACGACCCGGGAGGAACTGGAGTCTCTGAACTCTCCCAAGCTGAAAATCATCGATACGGTATGGGACATCGAGGCCTATCCCAACGGCATGGAAAATGCGCACCAGACAGATATTGCCAAATCTCACTGTACCGGTGATTGGCTGTTTTATGTGCAGGCCGATGAGGTGGTTCATGAAAAATACTTACCGGTTTTGCGTGCGCGCTGCGAACAATATCTCGACCAGCCCGAAGTAGAGGGACTCTTATTTGCTTACAAACACTTCTGGGGCGACTATGACCATTATCATATTTCGCATGGGTGGTATAAAAATGAAATCCGGATCATCCGGAATCATCCCGAGATTCATTCCTGGGAATCTGCACAGAGTTTTCGCAGAATCCCCGGATTTGAAGGAAAAAACTATCGCCAACAAGAAGGGACCCACAAGCTCAAAGTGGCAAAGGCTGATGCTGAAATCTATCATTATGGATGGGTACGTCCGCCCGAACTGATGCGATCCAAAAGTCGCGCGCTCGATACCATTCATAAAGGAAAGACGGTTGCCGATGAAAAGTATGATCAGTTACCGCCCGTATTTGACTTTGGAAACCTGGAGTTGCTTCGAAAATTTGAAACGGCACACCCGGAAGTGATGAAGGAGTTTATTGCGCGATTTGACTGGAAAGACCAATTGCAATATGGAGGCCCCCCAAGCCCTACCCGCGCAGTACATAAACATGAAAAATTCAAATATCGACTCCTGACATTCCTGGAGCAGGAAGTCCTTGGCGGAAAGGAATTATTTGGCTTTAAGAATTACGAACTGATTCGCTAAACAGGAGTCTCTCCAACCTTTTGGATAATTAGAATAAGACGTAGGGAATTCTGGTTCGTAACATTCACAACTTTTCGAACACTCAAACTCCCTCAAACAAAACCTGGCTCCCGAATGTCATTCAGGAGCCAGGTTTTGTTTGATTGTTTGACCGTTCGGGGTTTGAAAGTTAGAGAGTATACTGATCAGACCAGATCTACCTGATAGGCTCTTTTACTTTTTCCTTCATAAAAATTCAGGAAAGCCTGATTGACCACGCGGTTACCCCCAGGAGTTGGGTAGTCTCCGGAGAAATACCAATCTCCTGTATGGTTGGGAATGGCTTTCTGTAGATTTTCCAGGGGTTGATAAATGATGTTCAACTCGTATGGATAATCTTTGGGACGTACGATATCGGTAATTTTACTTGAGACTTCATCTTCAGTGAAAGGCGCAAATATTTCTTTGACGACATTGTATTCGTGCATGGTTCGCTCCTGCTTCATGGCGATGATCTTTTGATAGACATCGTCAATCACATTGTCCATACCGCGTTCTTTCAAGAGGGCGATAGCGGCCTGAAATGCAACCAGTTTTTCGATCTGCGACATATCGATTCCGTAACAATCCGGGAATCGAATCTGAGGGGCTGAAGAAACAATCACAATTCTATTAGGCACCAGACGCGCGAGGATGTGCAGGATACTCTTTTTGAGGGTAGTACCCCGTACGATCGAGTCATCGATCAGTACAATGGTATCCTGATGATTGCGAACAATGCCACGGGTGACATCATATACGTGTGCGACCAGATCATCCCGTGCAGAATCGTCGGTAATGAAGGTCCGCATTTTGACGTCCTTCAGGATTACTTTTTCAATGCGAGGGCGTGTATTAATAATCCGAACTAAATCCTCTTCTGCGGGATTGGCACCCAAAGCCTGGATTTGTTTGACTTTTTCCCGGTTCTGATGAGCTTCCAGTTCCTTGACCATGCCCCAGAATGCACTCTCTGCGGTATTGGGGATATACCCAAATATCGTGTTGTCCAGATCGTAGTCAATGTTTTCGAGAACTTTTGGGACCAGATATTTCCCGAGGTCTTTGCGTTCTTTATAAATATCTACATCGCTACCCCGTGAGAAATAAATCCGTTCAAAGGAACAGCTTCTTCGCTCTTTGGGTTTGAGGAAAGTCTTGGTCTGGATTTTACCACCGGCTTTGACAGTAAGGGCTTGTCCGGGCTCCAGTTCCTGGATATCGGCAGGATGCAGGTTAAATACGGTGCTGATAGCCGCACGCTCAGATGCCGCTACCACAAATTCATCATTGTGGAAATAATGACAAGGGCGGATTCCATGAGGGTCTCTAAGCACAAAAGCATCACCGTTTCCGATAATGCCCCCAATTACATATCCGCCATCCCATGCCTTGGCAGAATGTTTTAGAATACGCGTGGGATTTAAGTCTTCTGAGACCAGGTGGGCGATTTCCGTTCGCGTAAATCCTTCCTTCTTATACTTTCTGTACAGTTGCTCATTTTCCATATCGAGGAAGTGGCAAATCCTTTCCAGGACGGTTTCTGTATCTGTCTGGTGTCGGGGGTGTTGCCCCAGTTCTACCAGCTTCTCAAACAGATAGTCCACATTGGTAAGGTTGAAATTCCCGGCCAGGGTGAGACTTCTATTGAGGTACTGGCTGATACGACTCACAGGGTGGCAGGCATTAATGCCGTAGCTTCCATGCGTCCCATAGCGAAGGTGCCCCATGAGAACCTCCCCTGAAAATGGGAAGTGCTGTTTGAGAATACTGGGTTCCTGATAATCTTCCGGGAAGTCTTTTTTCAGCGTTGCCAGTTTTTTATCCAGCTTGCGGAACAGTTTTGTCCAGGGAGAACTCGTATTGTCCCGTATTCGCTCCATATAGGGCTTTCCGGGAGGGGCGTTCAACTTTACACTGGCAAGACCTGCTCCGTCTTGCCCGCGATTACGTTGTTTTTCCATCAGGAGGTACATTTTATTGAGCCCCCAGAGGGTGGTCCCGTACTTCTCCTGGTAAAAGGATAGAGGCTTAAGCAGCCGAATTACCCCAATTCCGCACTCATGCTTAATGGCTTCACTCACGGATAGTGGATTATGTGAATGTACGCCCAAAGTTAAGGAATGTGTGGGATTTTCGAGGATGAAATTTCAACAGACTTATACACATTCCCTTTTTGGCCTTGAGCGACAACGTTGTAGAAAAAATCTCGAGTAGATTTTCTATAAGGGATAACGATTGCATTCGGATTTTCTGATGGATTCTTTACTTTTGGGGATGAATGAAATTCGGGTCAAAGACAAAGATTTTGAACTCTATATTGATGAAGTCACGCTTGCAAACAGAGTTGAAGAGCTGTCCAGGGAAATAAATGAAGAATACGCAGGTAAAGATACTTTATTGGTGCCTGTGTTGAATGGTGCATTTTTATTTGCTGCTGATTTGATTCGAGGCTTACAAATTGAGCCGGAAATTCAGTTTTTTCGAGTAAGTACGTACGGCGATAGCATGTCGAGTAATCAGCGCGCTGAGTTGATTCTGGGGAAAGATATTGATGTGAAAGGGCGACATGTCTTGTTGATCGAAGATATTGTGGATACGGGCAATACCTGCGATTTCCTCATGGAATATGTGCGACAAAGAGACCCTGCTTCCATCAAACTGGTTTGTCTCCTGTATAAGCCCGAAGCTCACCGGGGCGATAATATACCGGATTATGTGGGATTTAAAATCCCCCCCGCCTTTGTTGTCGGCTACGGATTGGATTATGCACAAAAGGGCCGTGAGTTAAATGCTATTTACCGCCTCAAAGGAGAGGAGTAAGCTACCCGAAAGATGGAAAAAATTGCTATTGCTGAGCTGACGGAAATCCAGTGGCAGACATATTTTGATTTTTCTCAACGGATCTCCCGCCGGTACATACCATGGGAACGGACCGGAAACTGGCAGGCTTTTCGGGGACTGGCGAAATGGCTCAAATGTGAATTATTAGTATACGTTTATCGCTACTTCCCGACTTTTGAGATGATCGATACAGATTGTAATGTCCTGAATACTCCCATACAGAAACTGAATGAATCCCTCGGATTTGTTTATACAGGTGAAGGCAGAGAGTATCGAATTGATTTCGATAATAAGTGAGTATAAACCTGTACAAGTTCGCATAAAAGAGGTCAGCCTATATCCATAGGAAGAGATTGGAGGATTGCCTGAATGCGCTACGAACGACCTGATTCCTGCTACGGAAGACCATTTGGGCTTGTTGAATGATCAATTACTTCCTGATTCAGGAATATTTAATCTATTTGACCATTTGGTTCGATGTTTGCTTTATGTCTCAGTACAAACACAAACTAAGCACATCCGGTAATTCACGTTTTGCAGTAAACTACTTACTATGGGGGTACATGCACACTCACCCTTACCGATTGCTCAACTTACTCGTTCCATTTTTGAAAATTCTCTCATCGGGTTCATTCTGTTTCGGCGTGATGGTTTTATCCTCGATATTAATTCAAAAGCCAGTCAGATACTGGGGTATTCTCCCACTGAACTAGTTGGTGCTCCTTTATCTCAGATCGTAGTGCGGGATGTGCCAGGATTGCTTGTTTTTTCTCCTGATTATAACGGGCAAAAAAAATGGA
Source organism: uncultured Bacteroidia bacterium (assembly GCA_964352745.1). GTDB lineage: Bacteria > Bacteroidota > Bacteroidia > J057 > J057 > CAYGTH01. The sequence goes on along the minus strand of CAYGTH010000042.1, from coordinate 11,810 downwards.
ATCAAATTCCGTTGCAAACCAAAAATAAGGGAATTCTCCTTGCAGATATAGAATGCTTTCCCGCTGATACACAACGGTGTGAAGAGGCAGAGTATATCTATCTCATGGTGCGAGAGGCAGTTGATCAGCTACCGCTCACGAATGTTCTGGAGTCTATCCCGGACGATCTGTATAAATATCGGGGAACTGAGCTATATGAGATGATCACAAGCATAATCGGTACTCAACTGGGAACTGATTATGTCGTGATAGGTATGATCAATGAAGAAACCCAAGCGGTAGATGTGCAAACGTTTTGGTTAAATGGGGAATTCATAAGTGGAGTTTCTTATCCCCTGCTCAACAGTCCCTGCGGAAGTGTCCTTCATACTAAATCGTTACATCGCTACGGGCAAGATGTGCGCGAATTATTTCCCCACGAGCAATCTTTGGTAAACTTGAATGTCAATTCATATGTGGGTCTTCCTTTATTCAGTTCGGAGAAAAATGTAATTGGGATTTTGGCTGTTATGAGCCAGGAAGTGCAGCCTGAGCATCATGCTGTCGATCAACTCTTGCGGATGTATGCTGACCGCATCGCTTCGGAAATGGAACGCACAAAAGGAGAGCGGGCTTTAGCAGAAAGCGAAGCGCGGTTTCGGACCTTGTTCAACAACATGCCATTAGGGATCGGCATAAGGGATTTGGACGAAGAGCGGATTATCGATTGTAATCCCCGCTTGCTGGAGTTATTTGGCCTGTCCCGGGAGCAAGTAATTGGTCGTCTCAGGAATCAGGATACGGTCGAAGAGGATGATAGACTTCGCCTGGAACTTTCGGAACAATTGATAAAGGGTGACATTTCACGGTTTTCCACTGAAAAAGTGTACAGGACGCAATATGGGACAGATATTCATTGCAGAACCACTCGCTCCCTCATGCGAATCAACGATCAGGATTATGTAATCGGTATCCTGGAAGATATTACCAAAGAAAAAGAAGTCGAAGCACAGCTTCGGGATAAAATCAGAGAACTGGATGAAAAAAACCAGGAACTCCAGCAATATATTGACTCCAACCTGCAATTAGAAAATTTTGCCTACTTCGCTTCTCACGACATGAAGGAGCCTTTGCGGACGATCGCCAGTTTTTCTCAATTATTGGAAAAACGATATCGGGATCAACTGGATGAAGACGGCAAAACCTACCTGGAATTCATTGTTGGAGGGGTAAAGAGTATGAATGCCCTGATCAATGATCTCCTCTCTTATGCCCGGGTAAGCCGTGAAAATCAGGAGCAGGAAAAAGTGAATCCCCGGCATATGATTCTTGAAATTGTCAAAAATCTGGATCGGTATATTCAGGATGCAGGCGCGATGATCCAGATCGGGAGATTGCCGGAGTGGATCATCTGCTATCGGACTAATGTATCTCAGTTGTTTCAGAATCTGATCTCCAACGCCATTAAATTCCGCAAACCGGGACAGCCAGCTGTTATTCAAATAGAAGGGAAAGAGGTTGCGGATGTATGGGAGTTTGACGTATCTGATAATGGAATAGGGATAGAAGATCGGTTTCACCAGCAGATATTCCGGATGTTTCGGAAATTGCATACGCGCTCCGAATATGAGGGTACAGGGATTGGGTTGGCACTGTGTAAAAAAGTGTCAGAGCAACATAAAGGAACTATTTCTGTCCAGTCCGAAATGGGCAAGGGAACCCGTTTTACCTTTACCCTCAGCAAGAAATTGTAATATATTCCTCAACTCCGCGACTGACCTTATACGCATGACTTTGCCTCACTTAAGCAGGATCCAGGTCATGGGAAAATTTTCTATTATCCCCAGCCACTTGCTTGATGCTTGAGAAACGAATAAGTTAGCGGCTCTAAACCCAAGCACCTACTGAATGAGTCAGCATATTCTGAAGGCATATCAAGATCGGTTAGGCAGTGATCATGCCGAACTCAAATCCCTTAACAGCCGTTTTCAAACCATTTCTTATGGCCGTCTGGTCATGTTTCTCTTCGGAGTCCTTATTACCTGGTTTCTGTTCGGTGTCCATACCGGCCTTGCCTTGGGGGTGGGCGGTCTCAGTCTGTTTTTATTTTTGTATCTGATCCAATGGCATACAGAGTTAGCTGAAAAACGAAACTATCTCATGGCATTGATCCAAACCCGTGAAGCGGAAATACGTGCCTTTGAAGGGCATTATGACCAGTTTGATTCAGGCGATGAGTTTGTAGATTCCCGTCATGCCTTTAGCTTTGACATGGATTTTTTTGGGAAGGCTTCTATTTTTCAATACCTCAATCGGACCTGCTCTATTTTGGGGAAATATCGCCTTGCAGAGTGGCTCAAAGAACCTCTGACAGTAGGCGAAAAAATACGGGAACGGCAGCAAGCGGTACAAGACCTGGCCACGCGCCCTGATATGAGCCACCGATTTCAGGCACTGGGACGTGGTAAGCTCGAATCTGTAGAAGAACCGGAATCGATGCTTGCCTGGCTGAAGGAGCCCGTTTATCTGGTTCGGCAACCTCTTTTTCAAATCCTGATGATCGTCCTGCCTCTCCTCCTATTCGTCTCCCTGATCGGGTGGATAGCGAGTTCATGGGATGCTATGGCTGTGTTGCGCACTGTCTTTTCCGGAAGATTACCCGTTCTATTCATTGTAGCCAATCTGCTGGTAGTCGGTACACAGTTGAGTAAAACGAATCTCCAGCAGGCACAGGTAGGAAAAAAATCCCGAACCCTCAGTAAATATGCTTCGCTTATTTCTGTGATTGAAGCAGAATCTTTCAGTTCCCCTCGACTGATAGCGTTGCAAGAAGCGTTGAGCCAGGAAGGCACTACCGCCAGCAAAGCCATCTTTAAGCTGGCGACTATTATGTCTTACCTGGATCAGCGACTCAACATGGTTGCCGGTCTCCTCCTCAATGCATTGGTCCAATGGGATTTACAATGCATAACGCGCTTGGAAAAATGGAAGATGGCACACCGGGAAAAACTGGGAGATTGGCTGGAAGTAATCAGTGAAGTTGATGCGATGAACTCTCTCGCCCGGCTTGCCTACCGATCGCCAGACCTGGTATGGCCAGAAGTGTTGGATACTCCCTTTCAAATGCAAGCAGTAGCGCTGGGGCACCTGTTGATCCCGGCAGAAAAACGCATATGTAATGATGTGCAAATCGGAAAACCCGGAGAGTTTCTCATCATTACCGGAGCTAATATGGCGGGAAAAAGTACCTTCCTGCGAACAGTAGGAGTCAATCTGGTACTCGCCATGAGCGGAGCCCCCGTTTGTGCTGAAAGCTATTCCTTTGCACCGATTCCGATGATGACCAGCGTCCGCGCTACCGATTCGCTGGAAGACAATGAATCCTATTTCTATGCCGAACTCCTGCGGTTAAAGTCCATTATTGACCGACTCAAAGAAACCGGGAGCCTGTTTATCATTGTGGATGAAATGCTGCGGGGAACCAACTCTCATGATAAGCAAACCGGGTCCCGTCAGTTTATTGAGCAATTGATGCACTATGGAGGAGCAGGATTGATCGCTACGCATGACCTGAGTCTGGGAACCCTCATGGAGGAATATCCCGATCTTGCCCGAAATAAGCGCTTTGAAGTCGATATCCTGGAAGATCGGCTGGAGTTTGATTACAAACTCAAAGACGGAATTTCCCAAAACCTCAATGCCACCTTCCTGATGCGGCAAATGGGTATCATGCCCTAATGGAATTAGCGTGTTAACGCTAGTATAAGCAATCCTCAAGCAGCTTTGCAGCGGAACAGCGGCCGGGATTACAAATCCCGGTGAGCAATACAAGCTACTGCTTAGCGGGATTTGCAATCCCGCCACACCCGCTAAGCAATTCGCGCTCAGTTTCGCGGCAAGCCAAGACCGGGATTACAAATCCCGGTGAGCAACACAAAAGCTACAGCTTAGCGGGATTTGTAATCCCGCAACACCCGCAAAGCAATCCGCACTCAGTTTCGCAGCAGATCAGGACCGGGATTACAAATCCCGGTGAGCAATACAAGCTACTGCTTAGCGGGATTTGCAATCCCGCATGTTTCTATAAAAGAAAAGCCCTGTTTCCCCACGGGAAACCATCTGGGGACCACGAATGCTTCCTCTTTCTTTCTATCGAGCGCTATTGAGTGCCCACTCTCACAATAAGGATTTTTCGGGAGTTCGGCCCGTATTGCGCCGGTATGCGGCTGGGCCTTCGGCTTAAAAATAGAGAGAGGCTCGACCCTAAGTTGGCGCTTATCGGTGGGTGAGCCTCAATCTCTTCTACGCAGACAAAAAGAACTTAGAAAGGTAAATTGTGGGATATCGATTTAGGTTCTTCTGTTACCTTAAAAAAGCAGCTTTTTATCAGGAAGCAGAACTGTTCAGGAGTGAATCTGGCTATTTCCGGAATGAACCGGTCTTATCCGGGAGTGAATGTGATGGAAATGAATTATGGAATTGGAAATGAATTCCTATCTCTATCATAAAGCCTGAAATATGAAGAGAATACTGCTGACTGTTTGCTGGTTTGGAATCTGTGCCTGTCAATTTTCATCATCTTCTGCAGATGGAGAGATCAGAACAAGTTCACCGGTAGATTGGGCGAAGATCGCACCGGAGAGCCTGAATATCCTGATTGATAAATCGGAGTATCAGCTATTCCTGCGTTCCGATTCCGTAGTGTTGCAAAGCTTTCCGGTGGTATTTGGGGGGAATCCGGTAGCGGATAAACTCCGGCAAGGAGATCAGTGTACGCCTGAGGGTGTTTTTCAGGTCAGGAGCAAACGCATTCACGACAGATGGTCTCGGTTTATCTGGATTGACTATCCCACGGCACAGTCCTGGCAAAAGCACCGGGCGGCAAAAGCTGCCGGAACCATTCCTTTACATGCAAAAATTGGTGGCGAAATCGGGATTCATGGGGTGCCAACAGGATATGACGCTGCTATTGATGCACGAAACAACTGGACGCTGGGCTGCATTTCCCTCACCAACCAAGATGTGGAAGCCTTGTATCCGCATGTATTTGATGGAATGAAAGTACACATTCAACCCTAAGCTGCTGATGAGTACTCATTTCATCTTCAAAACCTCGATCGAATCCCCGACCCTGATGGTGCCGGTCCCTTCATGTAGGAGGTTTTGACCGAATATCACGCCTTTTCCGGATCTGCGGTAGCTAGCCAGCGTTCGGAGCGGTTCTTTGCTACGGGCAAGTGTTTCCTGATCTAGGGTAGTCATCTCACAGCGGACACAGTCCTTAACTCCATGAAACGTCATCTTTCCGATGCGGAAGCTGGCCCAGGTATCTTCAGCATGTGCCTCTCCTCCTGTAAAGACAAAATTGGGACGAAAACGGTTCATCGGGAGAGGGGCTTCCAATTTGGAATTCAATAAATCCAACGATGCCTGGCCGATGATCAGGTGCGGATAGCCATCTGCGTAGGATACGATTTCAGCATTGAGGGCTCGTTTTTCACTCACAGGTCGATGAATGGCCGCTGTCATGTATATCAGTCGGCAAGGCGTTTGGAGTTGGGCAGAAAACCAGGTGTCGGCTGCTGCGCTGACAATTTGCCCTTGACAGGGATTTCCCCACACGCTGGTCGGGATATATTCGGTTGTCTGCGGCGCATAAGGAATGATAAATCGCTGCTCGGGATCATGGAGGTGGCAGACTGCCAGTCCTTCCGGAAGAAGTGTGACCTGAAGTTGCGCCATTATGGGCACGCTTCTTTGCGTGAGAAACTCTCCATTCGGTCTGACGAGCATCCATCTCCTGTCGTGTAACAAACCTCGGTCAGAGACCGCGCAGGAAGACAGCGAGATACCGGCGAGAGATTTGATCGGATATAGGTAAATGTCGGAGATTTGCATGTCGCGAGGCTTTAATACACAATAAACGGGGCTTCAATCTACGAACAAAAGTGGTATCTTTATCTGTATGGATGATCATCTGGTAGCAAGTGTTTCTCAGTTAATCTGGGAAGGCTTTGAAGAGTACCTGGCAGAATTTCGGGAGATTACCGACCGGGCTCCGCAGCGCTTTGAAAATCGGGAGTGGCATGCGATTCAGGCTGACTCCCGCGAACGGATTAACCTGTACAAAAAGAAGGTTTCCCGCCTGGCGCGAAAAGCGCGCAGATTGATGGCCATGAAAGGTCAAAATCGGGAATATTGGGGGGCTATCCGAACTGACTTTGAGGCGCGCTCCCTTCGGTGTTTTGAGTTTGAAATCGCCCGTACGTTTTTCAATTCTGTATGCCGAAAAGTCTTTGATAACCTCGGAGCGGATAAGGGATTTATGTTTGTGGAAGAATCTGCAGAGCAGCCGGAATATGAATCTGCCGAACCCATCTACAGAACTTATCCCGCAAATAAATCTGTCAAGCAACTGGTCAAAGGGATTCTCAACGATTATGAGTTTCGGGTTCCCTTTGAAAATATAGAGCAAGATATCGCCAATCTAAGCGATAGCGTAACGATTGATATCTTGTTTATGTATCGTCCTGATGCCGACACCCGGATCGAGATGTTGAAGCGGGTTTTTTATCGAAACAAGGGGGCTTATCTGGTGGGTCGGGTCCATATCTCCGGTCAGATTATTCCCATTATAATCCCTATTCTTCATGGGGGAAATGGGATTTATGTGGATGCCTTGATTACAGAGCCGGATGATGCGAGTATTATCTTCAGTTTTACGCGTTCCCATTTCATGGTGGATATTCAAATCCCATCTGAGATGGTCCGTTTCCTGAGCAGCATTATGCCCAGTAAGCAACCGGGAGATATTTACAATGCCATTGGGTTCAGTAAACATGGGAAGACGGCTTTCTATCGCTCTTTTTTACGGCACATGGACCAGTCGAATGATCAATTTGTATTAGCACCCGGAATCAAGGGATTGGTGATGACTGTCTTTACCCTGGATTCCTATAATGTCGTTTTTAAACTCATCAAGGATAAATGCGACCCTCCCAAGCAGGTTACGCGTGGGCAGGTAAAAGCAAAATACAAGCTCGTCTCCCGGCATGATCGGGTAGGGAGAATGGCCGATACACATGAGTTTTTACAATTCGAATTTGACAAAGCTCGCTTTTCGACAGAGCTGTTGGCAGAGTTGCGGCGAGTGGTGCCTTCTCTGATGGAAGAAAAAGGGGATAAGTTGATTCTTCGGCACTTGTACACAGAGCGAAAAATGGTTCCGCTCAATTTATATTTGAAGGAAGCCACCCCGATTCAGATCGAAGAAGCCATCGCCGAATATGGAAATACGATCAAACAGTTAGCGGCTGCAAATATCTTTCCGGGAGATATGCTCCTGAAAAATTTTGGAGTAACCCGCCATAAACGAGTCGTTTTTTATGATTATGACGAAATTGGCCTCCTGACAGAATATAACTTTCGGGAAATGCCGAAAGCTACCAGCTATGAAGAAATATATGCCGCTGTTCCCTGGTTTGTGGTACATGATAAAGATGTTTTTCCAAAAGAATTTGAGCATTTCCTGATCGGAATAGAGGGGATTCAGGATATCTTCTTTGAATTACACTCAGACTTATTCAAAGTTTCTTTCTGGAAAAAAATGCAGGCCCTTCAGCAAGAAGGGCAAATCCCGAATATTTATCCCTATCGCCGGAAACAACGATTCCGAAATATTTGAGTTGAATTTCCCAACAGATAACCCTCTTCCTGATTGGGAAGAGGGTCGTGTGAAGGGAAGCATATATTGGAAAGGGAGGCATGTGATTCCGAGACATGGAGTCCTCCCATTTTCCGTGAGGATAGTGTGCAGAAAGCAAATTAGCGTACGATCAGTTTGAAGATCGCCTGCTGGTTTTCATCTGTTACCTGAACCATGTAAAACCCTGGAACCCATCCCCTGACATCAAGTTGGACAGTGCCCGTGGATCGATCCAACTCTATGAGCTGGTGATGCACTTGCTGACCCAGGCTATTGAGGATATGAAGTTCTGGATAGCCCGCTCCTTCGGATTGGACTGTGATATTGACCTCATCAGTTGCCGGATTGGGGTACGCTTTGAGGGCGATAGGAAAGTTGGCAGGAAGGTTCAATTCGATAACATTGGAATGATCAATTCCTCCATTGAGATCGGTCTCCTGTATCCGATAGAACACCTTCCGAATGCCCAGGTTCACCACATCGAGATCCTGATATGCATACATATTGACCGATTGAGAAGTACCTGTAGCGGGAACAAAATCTATCGGATTGAAAAAGATTCCGTCTATCGAACGCTCTATCGTGAAATAGTCCACATCCAACTCACTTGCTGTGGACCAGTTAAGCAGGGCATTTTTTGCTTCAAGTTCTACCGTGAAATCAAGCCATTCAACCGGAAAAGAAGTGTTGTTACAGCCGGTTCCTGTCGCAGTATAAGAATAGCTCATTCCATAGATATTGAAATCCTGATCGCTTCCTGTATCAAAACCTCCTGTAACTGTGATGCCCGGAACTGTTGTAATACTCCGTTTATCGAATCTGACATACCGGGTGGTTTGGGCGGCAGTAACTGTACTGACCACCTTGCTGGTACTACTTGTAGTAAGGGCAGTTGGCTGAGTGATAAAGTTGATCCCATCAGCAGATTCAGAGACAATCATCCGGGCAGTGGCAGCACTTTTTGAACTCCAGGAAATCTCATACGTGTCATTGGCAGGAATATCAGTTGCTAAAGCTAAGATGAGGTGATCGCTATTATGATAAAATTCCGCAAAACTGGTTCCGGGTTCTCCGATAGCGTTCTGAACATGGTCAATGCCTGTTTCAGTTGCTGAGATTGCATTGCTCTCTGCCGGATTGCTACTGGCAACGGAGGTGTTGACTCCACAATCACATTGGTTGGTGGAATAGACAGTTGAGCCTGTAAAAAAGGAATCTCCGTTCCCACTTCCGGCAGCACCATTACCTCCGGGAGATTCTGAGCGAATCATAATGTGGGTGGCAGAACCTGGGACATTGTTCAAATTAAAGGTCATAAAACGAAGGGTATTCCCCAGGTTAAAAGTCGTCTCTGTCTGGGTTTCGCTGATCCCGCCAGCTGAAACGGTAACCCGTGCTATGCGACTGTCATTTGTCATTTCCGTAATTGGGACTACCACTGTCAGGTTTCTATTTTCTGTATGGGTCGGGATTTCCAATAGCTTTACCCCGGCATCCAGGTAGGTGAAAATAGGCGAACTGCCTTTGAAATCAGCTTGTGTGCTGGAAGGCCTGGATACATACGCTACAAATGAAAATGCATTTGCATCTGAAACTGTCATCGAAACGGTAGATTTCGGCGTAACCGTCGCCCGGAACAGCAAATCGCTCGTGTTGGTCGTGGAACCGTTTCGGTATTGAGGCATCTGAGTGCCCGTAGGAGTGATCACCTGCGCCCCGGCGGTAAAGGTGATCTGGGGATTTCCTCCCGTAGGCCGGGCGATTACCTCCAGAATGATAGTGGTTGCCGACTCATGATCAGGGATGGATAAGTTCGCAGATGCTTGATTATACGTCCCGACTCCAATTAATTCAATCTCGGTTGCGTTGCTGCAATCAATTTGCGCATGACTCCTAAGCGGAAAAAAGAAAAGGGTAAACCAAAGAAGAGTCAGTGAAGTTAAGTAGATACGTATTACCATAGGTCAACGAGCTAAATGCAATGGGATAAAAGAATTTTGCATCAGATGTTAGATTGTGCCTGAAAGTAGCAATAAAATGGCCTATTTCGAGGAGTAATGTGGATGAATTGCCGATTATGGATACATGATTGGTCCTTTTTGTAGAGTGAGATGTATTTTGTTCGGGTGCGTATATCTTGTCTGTGATGTATGATTTTTGGGATTTCGCAACAAAAAAATAACTTTGGGTGTCAATTTTGAATTTTCGGGGGAAATTTCTGTACTGTTTGAGACTTTTAAGGGAAAAATGGTGGATGCTAAATAGAGATGGGTTCTCCTACTTTGTTGTTTGCCAGAAAATCTCAAATTTTGAATGTTCCTGCGGTCAATATTTGTTACACTATGGAAGGCCTTGCCTCAGTTGCTTTTAATCGATCTGTTTCTCAATTCACACGTATTTTTCTGCTAATCGCTCTGGCGGAGATAGCTTCTCATTTTGTTATCGATTCTTTCCCCATCATCCATTATGTAACCAAGCCCCTGGTGGTTATTTCCCTCTGGATATTTTTCACATGGAATATTCGAAGCCGGGATCTGGGCCTGAAGTGGGGAATAGGGCTTGCATTGGCCTTTTCGTTGATAGGAGATGTGAGCTTGATGTTTCAGGGACCGCCCTTTTTTTTAGGAGGCTTATCTGCATTCCTGATTGCCCATATCTGCTATATCTATGTATTTACTACCCGGTGCCAGCCTGCGGTAAGCCTTCCCTTGCTCAAGCGTAAACCCTGGCTTATTATATTCTTTGTGCTATATGGCCTGACCTTGTTGGCAATGGTGTACTCGGGCCTGGGGGAAATGATTCTTCCGGTATGTGTGTATGCCCTGGTAATATTATCAATGGGACTCAGTGCACTCAATCGGTGGAAACGGGTATCTCAAGATAGCTTTTCCTGGGTTTTTCTGGGTGCTCTCCTGTTTATGTTATCAGACAGCCTGATTGCTATTGCTAAATTTGCTTTTGTGATCCCTTTCTCCCAAACCTGGATTATGCTTACCTATATGGGCGCGCAATATTTGATTGTCATCGGGATCATGCGGCAGGTTCGTACGCCCCGCCCCCAGATTCCTGCAATGAACTAAGCGGAGAAACACAACTCACTATTCGTCTTTTTCATGTTTTTTACGTCGCCCACTAGCCTGGAGGAGTAGCATGAGGTACCAGCCCATCAGCAAAATCAGGCAAAGTTCCTCCTCGGGCATTTCTGATTCTGTCATTTCCACTTCAAGGGATTGCTTCAAACCCTTGAGGCCGTATCGAAAAGAGCAGATAAGCTCCTGTTCTTCATTTCGGATTTCATACAAAGATTTCCAAATACTGGGACGCCGCCAGGTGTAGTTGGGTAGGTCAATCATATCCAGTTCTCCCTTGGAATAGTCAAATGCAAGCCGCATCGTACCCACTTCTTGTTGTTCAGCATCAACCAGTACGGCTATTTCAGGGTTGATCATTCCCTTTTTGACAAAATGATAGGTGTTGAGGGCTGTGCTGGCTACTGCAATATTTTGGGTGGTTTTTTGGGGCATAACCAGGATTCCATAGGTTTTATCCCCCATATGCAGGGTGTGTTTCCGTAACCAGAGGTCACTATGGGTAGCTTCGAGAGTGGAGGAGATTTCAAGTTTTTGCATAAGATGAATCAATCGTTGGTTTCCCTTTCATCAGATTTGTCTATTTTACCCAAGATGGGAAAATGAATATATTTGCAAGATAATAGTTCGCCCTTGAAGCCCAAGATTCTTAATGCCATCCTGATTATTGTCGCGGTAACGCTGTGGAGCGTCATGCTGGGCTATTATCTGGTTCAATATGCAGGAATTCACAAGATCGACCCTCAGGCGTTGGATACTTTTTGGTGGGTTCGGGCCTTGAAACTCATTTACCGACCCGCATTGGTTGGGTTTCTGTTAGCGACAGGCTTTTTCATCAGACGCCTGTTTGACAAAATCGAAAAACTCAATGTACTGACCCTACTATGGCGATTGTTCATTACTGGAATGGGGGGCATTACCCTGATCCTTGTTATGATCATCTTGCTCCAGTTGCTGATTCGAAATACGCAGGTGGGAGGATATTTGGGCCCCATCTTTTTTGCAATCGGCTTATTGGTCGTAACTGTCTTTTTTAT
>CAYGTH010000041.1:24637-26283 GCA_964352745.1 uncultured Bacteroidia bacterium | reverse complement strand
CTCTTCGCTGGGGGTTTGGCTGATGAATCGGGAGGTAGAAGCAAAAAAGCCGGATATAAAAGGGACGAACAACTTCACTTCACTGGATCTGGCAATCCCTGCGGCACAGGTACCTGCAATCGGAGAATCAGATGACATCCAACGCATTATTCAGGGCACTCCACAAGCCTGCGATGCGCATGGAGCTACCTCTCCGCTGATCATCATGCCCCCACAAAATGAATCAACGACATGGTCGATGCAAAGTCATCAGGCTTTGATTGATGCGTATTGGGATCAGGAGCGCCTCTCGGAAATTGATGCACAGCTAGGCAAGCGATACGATGCCCTTTCCCGACAATCAGAGCAATTCAATAATCAAGTCGTTCCACCGCCCAATTGGTCCTTATTACGCGGGAGTTGGTCTTCCATTCCTATGCGAACAGCCACCCCATGACAATACCTCAATCAGCAGATGAATTCATTTTTCTGGCTACCTACGAGTCCGCTATGGAAGCTCATGTGATTAGCACCCGACTGGAATCAGAGGGAATAGATTGCATTATTCGCGATGAAAGCCCTACCTGGACCCAACCTATTTTTTCAAATCAGGTAAGAAAACCTAAATTGCTGGTGCTGGAAAGTCAGTTAGCAGCAGCACAGCTTATTTTAAAGGAAATAAGAACTTAATGGGTCTCACTGAACGTTTTCTCAACTGAATTCTTCCCCATGCCTGACAATTTTGTACTTTTCAGGACGTACCAATACCCGCATGAAGCGTATATCATCATGTCGAGATTGGAGGAGGAGGGCATTCAGGTCGAGCTTTCGGATGAAAACACGGTCTGGTCCAGCCCCTTTTACTCGCAGGCCATCGGCGGGGTACGCATGCTGGTTCGGGAGCAGGATATCGCTGCCGCAACGGAGTTACTCAAATTGATTGAAGAAGGGATGTTTGAGGAGGAGTAAAGATAGGAGTCAGGGGATAGGGGTCAGGAGTCGGAAAAGAGAGGAAAGAATCTAGCAGAAAGATTGCTGTACTAATAGTTGTCTGGGTCTAATATCTAACATCTTCCCTCTACATACTTATTATGGGGTTTTATCTAATTCAAATTGCACTGGTTATTGCGATCGTCGGAGTGGCGGGGGGATACCTGTGGAAGAAATTGGGTAAACCTTTTTCGGGTTTTCAGCTGAAGGATCGCCTATCGGGTAAGGTTACCTGTCCGAATTGTGAGGGACGGGGCTATTGGCTGAATACCCGAAATCGGGAAATGTGCGACTGGTGTCAGGGGACTGGCAAAGTGCCAAAGGATTTTCCTTTATTATAATTGCTTATCAGACGGCTCAGGCCGACAAACATTACACAACACGATCCATCATGGGACTCATTCGTCTTCTCATTATTCTCGTTATTGCCTTTTTTGCGCTCCGCTACCTCAGCCAATTAGCGGGCGGGCCGATATTTGACTTATTTTCCAGTACCAAGCGCTGCGGTCGCTGCGATGGAAAAGGCTGGTGGCAAAATACCCGCAATCGCGACAAATGCGAATGGTGCCAGGGGAGTGGAAGGTTACCGAAAAATTTTCAGGCTTGAGAGGGAGTTTTTCATCACTAAGGCATATAGGACACTGAGAAAGCACTAAGCATGTTCCACATGATACTCC
>CAYGTH010000041.1:22771-24537 GCA_964352745.1 uncultured Bacteroidia bacterium | reverse complement strand
GTGCTTCCTTTGTGATCTGAGTTGCTTAGTGGTAAATCCGAGGCCATTTTTCACCACTAAGGCATATAGGACACTGAGAAAGCACTAAGCATGTTCCACATGATACTCCGGAAATTCCGCTTAGTGCTTCCTTTGTGATCTGAGTTGCTTAGTGGTAAATCCGAGGCCATTTTTCACCCCCCATGCATCTTATGCTACAACCCTACTGATACAATCCCATTCCTTCGCCGACTTCCAGCACTTTCCTGACGGCATTGCGGCCGGTTTCGCCAAGAGATAAAGAATACTCATTGACATAGAGTTGAATATGGGCCTGCATGACCGCATCGTCCATTTCCTGGGCATGCTCCCGGATGTAAGGCATCGACGCTTCTCGATTCGCGAATGCAAAGGCCACGCTTTCATGCAGATGGCGCTCCACTTGTCGGATTCGTTCTTCGCCCAGGGATTGTTTGGCGATAATCGCCCCCAGGGGAATGGGCAGTCCTGTCTCTCCTTCCCAGTATTCTCCTAAATCCTGAATACATCGAAGGCCCAGGTCCTGATAGGTAAATCGATTCTCATGTATGATCAATCCTGCATCGGCCCGCCCTTCCAAAATTGAGGGCATAATCTCATGGAAAATCATCTCTTCTTTATTCGCGATTTCCGGAGCGAAAAATCCCAGCAGCAAATTGGCCGTTGTATTTTTTCCGGGGATGGCGACCTTGAGATTTCCTTCGATGATTTCAGCAATTGTAAGCGGTCGCTTTGAAATCAGTAATGGCCCACAATTATGTCCCAGTGCGCTCCCTGCATCGAGCAAGCTATACGTATCCCGCACCTGACCAAAGGCATTATAAGAAACCTTTATCATATCGAGTTCACCGGCCAGGGCCATTTGGTTGAGATGAAAAATATCTGCCAGATGCACCCGATACTGAATATCTTCTGTATCAATGCGGCCATGCACCAAGGCATCAAACATGAAAGTATCATTGGGGCAGGTACTGAATCCGAGGTTGATTTCCATGTCGCAAAGATAGGGATTGGAAGAATGAAATCGATGGCCTCCTCATTTTACCAGTTAAGAGATCAAGTAACTTTTAAAGCTGTGAAATCCTCAATTGTTTGGTACCCCTACACTATCGTCATTGACAACTACCGTATTACTCAATTTATCGTGGAATCCTCTACCAAACAGGAAGGAGAAAGTATCAAAAGGAATCAGTCTGGCAAAACTACGGCCTATTATTCTCCAGAATCCGGGTTTAGTACCGGTCTCTGCCTTGAGGACACGAGTACGGGTCATCATTTTTCCGATAGTCTTACCCAAAACAAATTCAAATGATGAATAAAAAACCAGATACGTAAAGAAATAGGCGCATATCAATACTGGCTCAAAAATAGGAGAAACAGGAATCCCAGGATACAGAACTATATAGCCAAGTTTATCCAAATACATTAACCCTTTTATTATGGATATGGATACAGGAATCATTAATAGCAGTATACATACGCTATCTACTACAAAATTCGAGAACCGCTTACCCTGACTTGCTTCAATATAAGTTCCTGTCATCAGTTCATCTCGATTCAGTTGAGACTTAGGATCTTGTTCAAAAGAGCCTTTCATATCTTCACATCTTGGTTTTTATATTATTTACGCGAATCGATTTTGAAAAAAATCAATTTTTTCATCCTCAATACAAACTATCATCATTTACCACTACCGTCCCCGTCAAGGTATCATGCCATCCACCACTGAACAAAAACGACACAGCATC
>CAYGTH010000041.1:14399-22671 GCA_964352745.1 uncultured Bacteroidia bacterium | reverse complement strand
TTTTGGCACCTTTGGGGGAATCCGGCCATTCGGCTTTGTGGGTTTTGGCAGAAGAAGTTCGTAGGTTTTTCTGTTGACGGGTCCACTCCATCAGTTTGTAGCGGTACTTGGTTGCATGCACCGGCACGTCGTCATAGACCTTGACCTCATAACGCTCCTGCCGATCTTCGTATATCGGGCGACTGCAATAGACGTCTTCAAAATAGCCATTGCCCATATCCCGCTGCCCACATACGTATTGCTGCTCGCCTACTTTTACCTGTACGGTTCGAGTTCGGGTTTCATAGCCCCGAAATACTTTATCATAATGATGAACCGCGCGAAAGGAATTGACATCAAAGGCTTTCCCCGGCACTTCCCAGGATTCGTGTTCTACCGGTTCAAAATGCTCAAACTGAATCGTACGTTTCCACTCAAATCCCCGAACCTCAACCGTGATATCTTTGGGAAAGGAGCGCAGTAAGAATATCCCCGCAATTCCAATGAGGAATAATATGAGTGCAATGGACAAACATCCTTTGGCCCGGTTGGGTTTTTGGCGTTGTTCAATAGCACGATGTTCTCTCCGGTAGCGTTCTCCCGCCTGATCTTCGGGCCGCTCTCCCATATTGGGGACGGTATCTCCATGATAGACCCGGCTTTCCAGATCTACATCTTCACTGAGTGCGTCCCGAGGATTTGCGCAGGAGTAGCAGACGGTGTCAGTCGCTTTATTTTGCGCCTCACAATGGCCACATACCCAATCTACCCCCGCTTTTGCCGCTTGAATCCGCTCTTCATCCTGTACGATTTCGGCATCGGTAGCCAGGTAAAACTTCACCTCCGGGGGGCGGGGAGAAGCGCAGGAAACACAACGGGTCTCCGGTCCCAGGTTTCCCTTATGACCACAGACCTTACAATCCCATCTACCAACACGTATCGCCATGTATCAATCTTCGAGTTGCGAGCTAATTTAACCTGAGTTTAATTAAGCTAAAAATTATCCTCATTAGAAAGTGGAACTTATTCTATTTTTCTCAGCTCTTGTCATGCTTCTTCCAAATTTTCTCTCAAAAAGTTGAGGATTACTGCAAAAATGAGGAATGCTGCAAGTTTTACCGCAACTTGTTGAGCGGATACCAAAAAGTTGACAAAAAGTCGGAACGAATTAACCAAGGCGCACAGTTAGGACAAAGTAGTCTCTTGGGATCTGGAAAGAATCCCTTTGCCCAGGCAGCACATATTCCTTTGAAATTCTGTATTTTTGTAACCCGAAAAAGATTCTTGGGGTATATAGGGGTTCGCGAATTTTAAAAAGCGCCTAAACGCCCGTTTTATTTCTGATCTACCATGACTCATACATACAAGCGATATACCGTTACTTCTGCCCTCCCTTATGCTAATGGGCCGCTTCATATCGGCCACATTGCCGGGGCTTATTTGCCTGCTGACATTTACGTTCGATACCTGCGATTGCAGGGTCGGGATGTCGTTTATGTATGCGGAAGTGATGAGCATGGGGCAGCGATTACCCTACGCGCCAAGAAAGAAGGAATTCTGCCACAGCAAATCATTGATACCTATCACGAACTCAACAAAGCTACTTTCAAGCGATTTGGGATCGCTTTCGATATTTATCACAGAACCTCTGCGCCCATTCACCACGAGACTTCGCAAGGATTTTTTACGGTATTGAATGACAAGGGAGAATTCATCGAAAAAGAAAACGAGCAGTATTACGATGAAGAGTTCGATCAGTTTTTGGCAGATCGCTATATTACGGGTACTTGTCCCAAGTGTAGTTACGAAGCGGCTTATGGAGATCAGTGCGAAAACTGTGGCTCCTCCCTCAGTCCTACTGATTTGATCAACCCAAGGTCTACGCTGAGTGGCAAGACGCCTATCCTCCGTACGACCAAACACTGGTACCTCCCCTTAGACAAATATCAGCCCTGGCTCGAAGAATGGTTGCTCGAAGGTAAAAAGGGGGAGTGGAAAAACAATGTCTATGGACAGTGTAAATCCTGGCTTCAGGAAGGCCTGCATCCTCGCTCCATGACGCGAGACCTCGATTGGGGAGTAGATGTTCCGTTACCAGATGCGGAAGGGAAGAAATTATATGTCTGGCTCGATGCCCCGATTGGCTATATTTCTGCGACCAAACAATGGGCATTGGATACAGGAAATGATTGGGAGCCCTATTGGAAGACACAGGAAAATGAAGCGGATAATTCCCGCTTGATTCACTTTATTGGAAAGGATAACATTGTCTTTCATTGTATCATCTTCCCGGCAATTCTGCATGCCCATGGGGATTATCTGGTACCAGATAATGTACCCGCCAATGAATTCCTGAATCTGGAAGGAGACAAGATGAGCACCTCTCGCAACTATGCGGTGTGGCTCCACGAGTATTTGGATCAATTTCCGGGTAAGGAAGATGTATTGCGATATGTCCTGACTTCTATCTCTCCGGAGAATAAAGACAGTGATTTTTCCTGGAAAGATTTTCAGGCGCGTAACAACAATGAGTTGGTCGCTATTCTCGGCAATTTTATCAATCGGGTAATCGTACTCACCAATAAATACTTCGAGGGAAAAGTGCCGGATCCCGGCGAGTTGAGTGCCAACGCTCCTGCGATGGATGCCTTTTCGCAGATTCATTCTCATATTGAAAAGGTAGAAGACGCCATTGAACATTTCCGCTTTCGGGAAGCGCAGGCAGAGTTTATTAATGTCGCACGGGTAGGCAACAAATACCTCACGGATGAGGAGCCCTGGAAGAAGTGGAAAACAGATCCGGAAGCAGTTAAGCCGGTTCTCTATACCTGTGCACAGATTATCGCCCAGCTAGGGATTTTGGCCAAAACTTTCCTACCGAAAACTGCAACAAGCATATTTGACCTCCTCCAAATCGATGGGGAGCAACTGAATTGGGAGCACTTGAATGCCCAGGGACTCGTAGCGGCAGGACATAGCCTTTTTACCGGAAAAAAGCCGCCTTTGCTATTTGCTCAGATTGAGGATGAGGTCATCGAGGCTCAGATCGAAAAACTACACGCCAAGCCCGTTTCCAATCCACAGGCGCCGCCACAAAAGGAAGAGATCACCTACGATGATTTCCAAAAAATGGATATTCGCGTGGGAACGATTCTCGAAGCTGAGCGGGTCAAAAAAGCAGACAAACTCCTGCAATTTCAGGTGGATACCGGGATTGACGTCCGGACTATCGTATCCGGGGTAGCAGAATATTTTGAGCCGGAAGACCTTATCGGAAAACAAGTACCCGTCCTCATGAATCTGGCACCCCGCAAGATCAGGGGAGTCGTTTCCCAAGGCATGTTGCTGTTTGCAGAAGACAATGAAGGGATTTTACATCTGGTAAGTCCGACGAAAGAAGTAGACAAGGGTTCTGGGGTGAGTTGATACCCATTTATTATGAAAAGAAAGCTTTTGGTATGGGGAACGCTTGTTTCTCTGGTAGCGCTTGTCGCTATCAGCCTGTTTTTCGGATACCATTTTTACTTTATTTTTGAGAATAGTCATGACCTCTTTCGGATTCGGCACAATGCAGTTCGACACCTGGAAGGTTATACGGATAAGTGGAGCTATTATCCAGGAGATAGTGTTTCGGTATATGTGAGCAATAGTCAGGGCGGGGAAGTTGCTGCGAATGTGTTTTCTGTTGTGAAACCAGATACGATTTTGAAGGATCTGACTTTTACCGCAGCATTTCAGGCGCTCCCGGAAAGGCCCTCCATTTCCGGCGCAAAGTGGCAAGTGAGCTGTCGCTTTAAAGTTCCCGATTCTTGCGAGACGGGTTGGTATGCCCTACAGTTGAAAAAAGGTTCCCGTGTGTATCATACCAGCCTATTCATCAAACCCCGTACTGCACGCAAACGAATCGCATACCTATTCTCGACAAATACCTGGAATGCTTATAATTCCTGGGGGGGACAATCTTTATACACCCAAAATTATAGCGCTGTCATTTCCTTTTCACGCCCACAACTCCTGGCTGATCCCTTTCTGGATCCTTCCATCAAAAACCTTTCCCATGCCTATCAATCGGCAACAAAAGATCGATATCTCGCAAACTGGTTAGTAGAGTCCGGTTATGATTTCGATGCCTATTCCATGACAGATTTACAAGAATCCTCTTCGTGGCTGAAGCAGTATGATCTTGTCCTTATTTCTACTCATTCGGAATACTGGACCCCGAAAATGATCGATCATCTTAACGAATTTCTGGACGAAGGCGGCTCTCTTTTTTCCCTTTCGGGTAATACATCTGCCTGGGTTTCTCATTTCTCTCCATCGAGAGATTCCCTTATTGTACACAAGGAGGACTCACAACTCTGGATTGCCGATACCACTCACTGTCGTCCCTTTGGTACAGATATTTATTTCCTGGCATTACACACCTATGCTCCCTATCAAGCCCTGGTTGATACTTCCTGGGTATTTGCCGGGACGGGTCTGGAATCAGGGGATTTATTTGGTTTGGAAAGCGACACGTATGATCCTACCCATATGTATAGATCAAAATGGAAAAACTTCTTGAATTTGTTTAACTGGGACGTAACAACAATGGCTTCGGGGATGGAATCAGATCGGATTAATCATAAAACTCCCAATAATTGGATTACGGTAGCAGAAGGATTGAATCCACCCGTTGAAGGGGGAGGAGAAGTTTACCCAGAGACTACCTATAATTGGATAGGGGGAGGAGGTGCACAAATGGGATATTATGTACACGATGGAGGAGGAATAGTTTTTAATGTAAGCTCTGTTTCTTTTACAGGAGCTATTCCATATGATGCTACTATTCAACAAATTATGTGGAATGTAATGGAGAAACTGATGGGAAAAAAAGTAGAAAAGTGAAGAACTGACTCACTGCTTAATCGCCTTCCCCAAAAAATGGCCAGTCATCATTCCGAATCCCCCCAACAGGCCGCCTAGTATCGCAGTAATCAACACCAAGACGCCCGTACCAAAGGAAAAACCTGCACCGGTCTGGAGAAATAAAGAAGCGACTTTCTCACTTAGGATACTGGCGTTTTTCATATCAACCCAAAATGCCATCCCACCCCATAATACAAAACCCGCAATAAATCCCGATGCAAATGACCAGGCTTGCGGGTCGGGTTTGGTGAATATCCTACGCCTCTTTTTCTTTGCCAACAATCCCCCAACGACCGCAGCAATCCCCACCATCGCCTGCCAGGGCAGGTAAGGCGCAGCAAAAAAGCTGATTCCAATCGTTAACAGGATGCGCAGAATAAATCTCATGCTTTACAGACTCGTTAGGATGCGTCCTTAGGTTTGAATAATTGTCGGGCCAAAGTTGGCTTTGATGTATCTCCAGCTCCTTTCATGAACCACAACTCAAAATATTCTCCAGCCTCCCAGGTATCAATAAAATTATCATATCGAGGACTCCCTACATTTCCAGATTGACCACCGGGATACACGCCGTATGCTTTTATTTCATCCTCCATCGAGACTACCATCCGCCAGGAAGGACCGTTGTGCTTACTAGTAGCGTTGAGAATCCCTTTATTGCCTCCGCTGTAAATGCTATCCCGGCTAAAAACCGGAATCCGCATCAAGTGGCGAATCTTTGTATCCCGACGCTTTGCCCATTGCCAGGTAGCAGGATCTTCCGATTCTGATTTGAGTTCTGCGACAACTCCTGAAAAGGTTTCTTGTACCAATTGTTTACGGTTTTCCCGCGCCGGAGTATGTATGCGATCGTAAAACAAAAAATCGGTACTGTCTTTCAGGATACTAATGGTTGCGCTTCTGCCGGGTTTCTCCAGTGGCACCCCTGCTGCCTCTATTTCATCGTTCCAAATGGCATTGCTCAGGCTGTCATACCAGGCCTGATACAAGACAGGGGCAGCAGCATCTGCATCATACATATAGTCCCAACTCCGCAATACGGAGAGGCATCGCATTTCATAAGTAGTGAGTTGGGGGGTATCCAAATCTGTCAATAGGATCGGCAACAACTCCGCCGCCATCAGGGAATAATTATCCAACTGAAAGCGCTTCATGTCCTCGATCGTGATAGTATCCGTCTCTTCCAGGAGTTGATTGATTCGTCGATTGCGAAACTGCTCAAAGCTGCCATAATAAAAATAGGGATATTCCACATCCGCAGGATGCTGATTGGCTGAACTGATATAGCCGCGTGCCCGATTCAGGACAAAGGGATTTTCCTCGAAAGGCACATAGGTATTCCAGACCTGATTGGGATCTGTCCCATCCATAACAAAGCGTCCTTGCCCTTGCCAGAGATTGGCAAACTGCCCTTGTTGCCGGAGAGCGATGTCGCCGTTTTTGCTGGCAAATGCAAAATTTTGAGCGGGACATACATAATTCCGCAATGCTTCTGTAAAGTCCGTATAGGAATGTGCTTTGTTAATTCCGACAAAAGCAGCCAATTCATTGGAAGGAAAATGTGCCATCCAGCGAACTGCGAGTGGAACAGGACTGTCTCCAAACTCTTCATCATACATCACTGGCCCAATTTCAGTCAGCAATAGGGTATCTTCAATCACTTTCCCGCTTTTGAGGCGGTAGGTTTCCTTTCTGATCTCTGTTTTTTTCCAACTATCTCCCATCCGATATTCCGCTTTGGTTTCATCGCGAAATTCTATCCGATAAAAATCCATGACATCTCGTCCGGCATTGGTCACTCCCCAGGCAATCGAATCATTGAATCCAATAATCACAGCAGGTGCTCCTGGCATGGTAACGCCATAGACATTGATGCCTGGCGCAGAAAGTTGCATTTCATACCAGACGGAGGGTAAGTTCAAGCCAAGGTGGGGGTCATTTGCCAGGATCGGTTTCCCCGTCGCTGATTTCACGCCGCCTATCACCCAGTTATTACTGCCCACATTAGGGTCAGGCTGAGCGCGTGTATAATCGGGCAGGAGGAGGGAATCCGGAAAATAATCCAACGGTTGTACCGGCTCGGGCAATGTACGTCTCCGAAAACGAGTCCCTATCGGTACGATCGGAGAAGGATCATGTGATTGCTCCGGATAGAGGATATCAACCACCGATTTACCCCAGAGTTGTAAGGCCTGTGTATGTTCCAGATCATTTGCTCGTGCCGTAAGGTCATAAGCCATAAATTTTTGAAACAAGGCTGTCTTCAACGGCGTCCAGGGCTCTGGCGCATAGTTGAGCAGTCGATATTCAAACGGATATTCGCTGGGAGAAAGGGATTCGATCCAGGCATTGACTCCTTTGGAATAAGCTTCCACAATGCTGCGGGATTCCGGGTTACTCATGGTCTTTTCGACAAGTCGCTCTGCCGCGATGACCATTCCCATTCGCCGAAATTCCCTGTCATGCTCAAGGGCTGCTGCTTCTGATTCAACAGGCACTACCTCACTCAGCCTTCCGGCCGCAAAGCGCGTTTGGAAATCCATTTGCCATAAGCGATCGCGGGCGGTCAGGTATCCTTGCAGAAAAAATAAGTCTTCCTGATTTTGGGCAAATACATGGGGAACCCCACGCTCATCTATCACCACCGTAGCAGGCGCCTGTAAATCAGGGAGTTGAACCTCTTGTGGAAGGGGTGCATCCACCTTTTCCCCACCTTGCCAAAAGCCACCAAAGGGCTCCAACATGTCCCCCGCCGAGAAGGACAGGGATGCCATAGGTATGCTCAAGGCAATAACCAATGTGAGGGTCAGTAAAAGCGAGAGGACAAATCGTACCCAGCGCATAGAATCAATCAGGGTTATGAACTAGCGTACATAATAAATATTCTGGTGCTAAAAACCAATTTCATTATATAAGCAGAAAGGTGCATTTTCCGGATAGTATGACTTTACATAACAAAAAAACCATCCGATTAGGATGGCTTATCTATTTTTTATCTCAGAGAATGATTATACCGAAAAACTCTCCCCACAGGCACAGGTCCGAGATGCATTTGGATTGGCAAAATGGAATCCTTTTCCACTTAAACCGCCCGTATAGTCCAGCTCTGTCCCAACGAGGTATAAGAGGCTTTTGATATTGACAAATATTTTTACGCCTTTATCTTCTATCACCTGGTCGCCAACCTGTTCTTCATTGTCAAAATCCAGCTTATAAGACAGCCCCGAACAACCTCCTCCTTCTACACTTACCCGTAAGCCAAAAGACTCATCATATCCTTCTGATACCCGGAGTTGGGAGATATGCTCAAAAGCGGTGTCTGAAACTTTTATCATCGATTCCTGCATGGTCAGAATATTTTGCTACAAATATACAAATTTAGGAT
>CAYGTH010000041.1:0-14299 GCA_964352745.1 uncultured Bacteroidia bacterium | reverse complement strand
CCCTGAACAGGATGTACGAATCCCCTACACTTAGGTTCTCATTTTCCAGGCCGGATTTAACTGTCGGAGTTTGGATACGGCCGATTGAACAATTCCAATAGCATCTGTTATTTCTTGATCTGTGGTAAATCGCCCCAAACTAAAACGAATGGCGGCATGAGCCCGCTCATCCGACAGGCCCATAGCCCGCAATACATGAGAAGGTTCCATCAAAGCAGAAGTACAGGCTGAGCCCGTTGCTACTGCCAATTGGCGCATAGCCGTAATGAGCCCCTCGCTATCAATGAAGGGAAAAGAAATATTCGACACATGGCTCAGGCGATGTTCCCGATTCCCATTCACAATCGCCAGTTCTATTTCAGATAGGCCCATTTCGAGTTGATCGCGAAGTTTTCCTAAGCGAATGGATTCCATTTCCATTTTCTCGCCGCAGAGTTCCAATGCTTTTCCCAGTCCTACAATTCCCGGCACATTGAGGGTTCCACTCCGCATACCGCGCTCATGGCCTCCGCCAGCAATTTGTTCCTGCAAGCGCACGCGGGGATTTCGTCGCCGGACATAGAGCGCGCCGACTCCTTTAGGGCCATAACATTTATGCGCCGAAAGTGTCAATAAGTCCACTCCCAGTTCATCCACCGATACCGGGATTTTCCCAACCGCCTGGGTAGCATCTGTCATCAAAATCGAATCATACGCATGGACGATTTCAGCAATCGCAGGCAGGTCTTGCAGTACGCCGGTTTCATTATTTGCCAGCATGACACTTACCAGAATCGTTTCTTTCGTCATAGCAGCTTCCAACACTTCCAGGCTCAAACGACCATCTGGCCCCACTTCCAAATACGTAACTCGTTTCCCCTGCCGCTCCAATGCTTTGCAAGTATCCAGCACCGCTTTATGCTCCGTACGTAAGGTGATGATATGGTCCCCTTTTCGCGCATACATATCTGCTACCCCACGCAGGGCCAGATTGATCGATTCCGTAGCTCCTGAAGTAAATATCACTTCCTGTGGGGTGCAGCCCAGCATTTCTGCTGTGATAGACCGCGCTTGCTTGACCGCTTCTTCTGCAAACCAGCCAAAAGAATGGGTCGTACTCGCCGCATTCCCAAATCTATTCTGGAAAAAAGGCAGCATGGCCTCCAGCACTTCCGGATCAACCGGCGTGGTCGCATTATAGTCCAGATATATGGGAGCAATCGCCATTATTCCCGAATCATTTGCAGGGAACCCAGGTTGATGTAATACCGACCTTTATACACTTCCGCTTGATTGAAACGGCGGTGGATCGCAACTTTATTTGTGGGGCTGTATAGAAAGATACAAGGCTGCTCTTCCTGAATAATTTCCTGCAATTCATTTACCATCCGCTTGCGAACGGTTTCATTCATTTCTACGCGTGAGGAGTCGATCAATTCATCTGCGCGCTGATTGGCAAATCCGCTCCAGTTACTTCCCGGCCAACCTGTCGAGTGCCAGAGTTGCTTGAAGTCATAAGGAATAGCAGCGGTCCCCAGCGCAATGAAAATGGCATCGTAGTCATTGTTTCCCAAATTGCCCCCAAGAATCTGCATGCTCACCGGATCCGGGATACATTCGATTCCGGCCGTTTTCAACTCTGCCTGTATCATTCCGATCAACTCTTCAATCACTTGTTGGCCGGAGGGGTAGGTGAGTTTGAAAGACAAGGGCACTCTCTCTCCCTCTATTTCTTTATCCAGCACCTGATCATTATCCGTATCTGCCCAGCCTGCATCTGACAGCAATTTTCGGGCGGTACTTACATTTTGCAGCATGATGGGTAACTGCTGATTGTAATCACTATTGGAAGGCGGGATGGGAGAAGCTGTCCGGACTGCATGGCCCAGGTAAAACTCTTCAATCATCTGGTCCACCGGAACCAGATAGGCCATTGCTTTCCGAACGGCTTTATCGTCAAAAATGCGCTTATGGTCCCCTCCATCCGGACGATTATTCAGAAAGATAATCGTAATGCCATCTTTTGCCTCGATGGTAAGTTGATAATTCTCGCTGACCTCTCCTCCCTCCTGTAGTTTGTCATAGGAAAGCGTAGAAAGCTGCCAGGTAACATCAATTTGCTCCTGCTGAAGTTCGAGTTCGAGGGCATTTGCATCCCGCATAAATTTAAACACCAACTGGTCGGGATAGGCGTCATGGACATAGGACTCCTTGCCTTTGCCCCAGTAGTTTTCTTTGCGTGTCAGGATAATCTGCTGATCTGCAAGCCACTGCGTCAACTCATAGGGCCCGGAAAAGCCTTTGATCATTTCCGGATCACGACCATATTTGGCATCATTAAATTCTGCTGCCCAGTCTTTCAGGTTCGGATTCTCTCCGCTTGCATTGTCCTTGAGTTCTTCAATTGAAAAGTTTGCCAGTTTGTTTTCCGGATCAAACACACGCCGATCCAGGATATACACATTGGTCATGAAATACGGATTGTGGATGTACCGCTGGGTCATTTTTAAGGTGATCTTGCGATTATTGGCAGGATCGATACTGACCGTTTCGAGGAAATCCAGATAGGATTTCACGCCGTAGTTTTCCGTCAGGGGACAAATATTCGCCTTGAGGGAAAACAGCACATCTTCCGTGGTAATGGGCGCACCGTCATCCCATTTGGCATCCGGATCTATTTCAAAGGTATAGGTAAGTTGGTCTTCTGATACTTCCGGCAATGATTTTGCCAACTCCGGCACCAGGGACCCATCTTTGATGCTGATTCGCACCAATTGTTGATAGAGGTAACTCTGTACCACTGTCCGGCTGCCGCCCCTTCCATTGGTCGGGTGTAAGCCCGAAGGCTCGGAAAGCAGGTGTACCACCAGCCGATTATCCTTCTCTCCTGAATAGACGATCTGCCCATCTTTTTCCTGATAGGGCGAATCATTAGCGGTAGTCTCCTCTCCACAGGAAACCCAACAGCAGGCACAGCAAAACAGAAGCAGAGTCAGTAATCGGGAAAATGTCTTCATGTGTTCAGGTTTGGAAGATCAATATTACCAAATCTTTGAGGAAGAAGCGAAGAGAAATCGGAGGTGATATCAATCAACACCTATATGTAAGGAGCCATGATAGAGCTTGAGAAATTTGACAGTCCGCTTGATTTTGGGGATATTTAGTATCTATCGGCGACTCAGCCCTCAATTGATCCTTCTTTTCATTCTTACAACCTTGCCATGTCCGAAAAATTTCAGAATACATATCGCATCGCTTCTACCAGATTGCAAAATTGGGATTATGGTTGGAAGGCAGCCTATTTCGTGACGATTTGCACCAAAAACAGGGTTTGTTATTTCGGAGATGTCTTGAATGGGGAAATGAGATTATCCCGTGCAGGAGTCATTGCGAATATCTTATGGTATGAAATTAACAATCATGCGAAACGGTTGAAATTGGGGGAATTTGTCGTAATGCCCAATCATCTGCATGGAATCATCATGTTGAACGGGAATGATAATACGGATACCGAAACCCGGAATACCCATGACGTTGTAGAGACAAGGCATGCCTTGTCTCTACAACAACCCCAAAAATCCCCAGAAACCCACAAATCGTCCGAAAAAACAATTGGCCAAAAACGGTTTCAAAATCAGGGAAAAAACACCCTTTCCTCAATCGTGGGGGGATACAAATCTGCGGTAACAAAACATTGCAACCGGTTATCGATAGAATTTGCCTGGCAGCCCCGGTTTCATGATCATATCATCCGAGACGAAAAATCATTTCACAGGATCTCACAATACATCCAACATAATCCACGGAACTGGTCAAAAGATAAATTTCACACCTAATGCAGTGCATCCCCACTTCCCAAATTATCGTATCTTTCGGAAGCATTTTACCCCAGTGGCTTCTATGACTGTCTCCGTCTCTAACCTTACGAAACTATACGGCACCCAGCGTGCGATTGATGACCTTTCTTTTGAGGTGCGTCCGGGAGAGATCCTGGGATTTCTCGGTCCTAATGGCGCTGGCAAGACCACGACCATGAAGATCATTACCTGCTTTATGCCCCCCAGTGCCGGTACGGTTACGGTAGGAGAGTACAATATTTTTGATCATCCGACTGAGATTCGCAAGCGAATCGGGTATTTACCCGAGCACAATCCCCTGTATCCGGATATGTATGTGCATGAGTTCCTGGATTTTACGGGACGCATCTACAAACTCGACGCGGCAAGTCGAAAACGCCGGATCGGAGAAGTGATCGAAATGACCGGATTGGGCCGGGAACAGCACAAAAAAATCGGGATGTTATCCAAGGGTTACCGGCAGCGGGTCGGCCTTGCACAGGCATTGATCCACGATCCCGAGGTCTTGATTCTGGATGAACCTACCAGCGGTCTCGACCCCAACCAGTTGATTGATATTCGTTCCCTGATTCGAAACATCGGAAAAGAGAAAACGGTCATCTTTTCGTCCCATATCCTGTCTGAAGTAGAAGCAATAGCGGACCGCGCGATTATCATCAATCAAGGCAAAATCGTCGCGGATGAATCCATGGAGACCCTCAGAAGCCAGGCAGCTGACGAGGCGCTGGTCGAGGTTGAATTTTCAGCTGCTGGTTTTGACTTTACCACGCTCAAACAAGAGCCGGGTTTCAAGTCTGTACGGCCCCAGGGCGACACCCATTTTCAGGTGATTACAGATGCTGGTATGGACATCCGGCAGGCACTGTTTTGGGAGTGCGCGCGTCAAAAAAATCCCCTGCTCAGTATGCGTAAACAGACCTTTACGCTGGAAGCCGTTTTTCGCCGATTGACCCAGGCTGAGGAATCGGCGATTGGTCTCACAAATCAATAGGAATTTGCCAATGCCAGGGCTTATTTTTTAAGAAATATTCACTTTCTGTTGCTAATTTATTTTTATTACGTATTTTTACCGCCCACTAGATCAGGACTTAACTACGCATTAAGCTAAAAATAAATGAGATTACGAAACACACTTCTACTAACTGGCCTGCTGCTACTCAAGCAAGCATGTTGAGAGGTGTGTCTGAAAAATTAATGATTATAAGACCATTTTCTCAACCGGGAAAATGGTTTTTTTTATACGGGTATTCACAAAATCACAGGTGGTCATGAGTGACAAGGTATTTATTTTCGACACGACATTGAGAGACGGCGAGCAGGTTCCCGGCTGTCAGTTAAACACAGACGAAAAAGTGCGGGTAGCACGTGCGCTGGAAGATCTGGGCGTAGATATCATCGAGGCAGGCTTTCCTATCTCAAGCCCCGGAGATTTTCAATCTGTGGATGCTATCGCCAGAGCGGTAACAAATCCCGAAGTATGTGGCCTGGCACGGGCACTGGAAGGCGATATTGATGCAGCTGGCAAGGCACTCAAGCACGCCAAAAGAGGTCGGATTCATACCGGTATTGGCAGTTCCGATATCCATATCAAATACAAACTCAATACCACCCGGGAAGATATCCTGGACCGGAGCAAGAAGGCAGTTCAATATGCCACAAAATACGTGGATCAGATTGAATTTTACTGCGAAGATGCAGGCCGTGCAGATGTAGAATTTCTGGCGCGAATGGTCGAAACAGTCATTGCAGCAGGCGCTACCGTAGTCAATATCCCGGATACAACGGGGTACACCCTCCCCTGGGAATTTGCAAAGACCATCGAGTATATCCTGAATCATGTTCCGAATGCAGATCAGGCGATTATCTCGGTTCATTGCCACAATGATCTGGGAATGGCAACCGCCAACTCCATCGCCGGCCTGAACAGTGGCGCCCGACAGGTCGAGGTAACGATGAATGGAATCGGCGAGCGTGCCGGAAATACTTCCCTCGAAGAGGTTGTCATGATTCTTAAAAGCCATCCTTCTCTCGGTCTCCATACAGATATCAATACCGAAAGGATTTTCCCACTCAGCCGTATGGTTTCCCGGATGATGAATATGCCGGTTCAGCCGAATAAGGCAATCGTCGGTAAAAATGCTTTTGCGCACTCTTCAGGAATTCACCAGGATGGCTTCCTCAAGCATCGGGAAAATTATGAAATCATTGATCCGGAAGATGTGGGCGTATCTCAGTCCGAGATTATTCTGACAGCAAGAAGTGGTCGTCATGCCCTCAAGCATCGCCTGGAAAACCTCGGCTTCTTGTTGAGCAAGGAGGAATTGAATCAGACTTATGATAAATTCCTGACTATGGCTGACGAATGCAAACAAGTAGAAGACGAGCACTTGCATATCTTGATCCAGCAAATGGAACGGGAGAATATCAAATTGTAATCTACTCACATCTCACCTACTGTTTTCTTCAAATAAATGATATTAAATTTGATTTTTGAACACACAGCGGCATGATGGAACAAGCTAAAACCTTATTCGAAAAAGTCTGGGAATCGCATGTAGTTGATTCTTTACCAGATGGACCTGACATTCTGTATATCGACCGTCATCTGATCCACGAGGTGACGAGCCCTCAGGCCTTTGCAGGCCTGGAAGCGCGGGGTCTGCCTGTGCTTCGGCCTGAAAAAACACTGGCAACAGCCGACCACAATGTTCCCACATTGGATCAACACCTTCCGATCCAGGAATTGTTGTCACGCAAGCAAGTGGAAAAACTTACGCAAAACTGTGAGCGGCACGGTATCGACCTGTATGGATTGGGACACCAGTATCAGGGAATTGTCCATGTGATCGGGCCAGAGTTGGGAATTACCCAGCCTGCTATGACGATTGTATGCGGCGATAGCCACACTTCTACTCACGGAGCATTTGGTACCATCGCCTTTGGCATCGGCACCAGCGAAGTGGAGCAGGTGTTAGCGACCCAATGTCTGCTTCAAACCCGGCCCAAGACGATGCGGATTGAGGTGAATGGGGAACTCTCTTTTGGCGTAACAGCAAAAGACATTATTCTATATGTCATTGCCCAGATTTCCACTTCAGGCGGAACCGGCTATTTTGTAGAATACGCAGGTACTGCAATCGAAGCCCTGAGCATGGAAGCACGCATGACAATCTGTAACATGAGCATCGAGATGGGTGCACGTGGCGGTATGATTGCGCCTGACCAAACTACTTTTGACTATGTAGCGGGTCGCGAATTCGCTCCCAAAGGAGAAGCATTCGAGCAAGCAGTTGCCTATTGGAAAACGCTCCCTACCGATCCCGGTGCTGAATACGATAAAGTACTTGTCTATGATGCCGCAGATATTGCCCCAATGGTCACGTACGGGACCAACCCCGGTATGGGCATCAAGATAAGCGACAATATTCCGACTCCCTCTGAGCTTGCATCTGAGCAGGACGTCAAGACGCTCGAAAAGTCGCTGGCCTATATGGGATTAGAAGCAGGCGCTTCGATGGTCGGACAGCGGGTGGACTATGTATTTATCGGAAGTTGTACCAATTCCCGCATAGAGGACCTTCGGGAAGTGGCTAAGATGGTAAACGGGAAAAAGAAAGCTGAGCATGTGAATGTGTGGGTAATCCCAGGTTCCAAGCAAGTTGAAAAACAAGCTATGGCTGAAGGCTTACACGACATCATCCGCAGTGCCGGATTTGAATTTCGCCAACCGGGCTGCTCTGCTTGTCTGGCGATGAATGATGATAAGATTCCAGCAGGTTCTTATTGTATCTCCACTTCAAACAGAAACTTTGAAGGGAGACAGGGACCTGGCGCGCGGACCTTCCTCGCGAGCCCGATTATGGCAACGGCTGCTGCACTGAATGGATATATTTCTGATGTGCGGACCTTTGATTTTTCTCCAGAACCTATCCTCGGCTAATTCGATCCATCCTTTCACGATTTCCTAATTCATCATGGAAAAATTTATATCCATTCGTTCTACTGCAGTTCCTTTACCTGAAGAGAACGTAGATACAGACCAGATTATCCCTGCTCGTTTTCTAAAAGCCACCACCCGTGAGGGCTTTGGAGACAACTTGTTTCGGGATTGGCGATACGATCGGACAGGTAATCCCCGCGCCGATTTTGTACTGAATCAAGACCGCTACAGCGGAACAATCCTGATTGGCGGTAAAAACTTTGGCAGTGGTTCCAGCCGGGAACATGCTGCCTGGGCCATCTATGATTTTGGATTCCGTGTCGTTATTTCAAGCTTTTTTGCAGACATCTTCAAAAGCAATGCCTTGAATAATGGCCTACTGCCGATGCAGGTGCCGGAAGAACTCCTCCAACAACTCCTGAGCGCGGTGGCTGAAAACCCGGCCCTGGAAATTCAGGTTGACCTGGAGACTCAATTACTCACAGTACCAGCGTTGAATGTTGAATTTGAATTCGAGATCAGTTCCTTTAAAAAGTCATGCATGATCAATGGCTATGACAACCTGGATTTCCTGTTAAGTAAAAAAGATCAAATAGAGGCCTACGAGCAGGCTGCCATACAGTTTTAGTCCCTAAATCCTTATTTATTGTTAGACATGACGCGAAAAATTGCCGTCCTGGCCGGAGATGGAATCGGCCCCGATATTATCCTCGAAGCGCGTAAAGCCCTCGATGCGATTGCCAGTGTGTACAATCACACTTTTTCTTACGAAGAAGGGCTTGTAGGAGCTGCTGCTATTGATGAAACCGGGGATCCTTTTCCCGACGAGACTTTTAAGATTTGTACCGATGCAGATGCCATCCTCTTTGGCGCAATCGGTCATCCCAAATACGACAATGACCCCAGTGCCCCGGTACGCCCCGAGCAGGGCCTCCTTGCGATGCGCAAAAAACTGGGCTTATTTGCCAACGTCCGCCCGGTTACCAGCTATCCTATTCTCTACGATGCTTCTCCCCTGAAAAACCATATTATTGAGGGAGTAGATTTCGTCGTATTCAGAGAATTGACCGGGGGTATTTATTTCGGTACCCCACGCGGTAGGAGCGAGGATGGAAATACCGCCTATGACACCAGTGTATATTCTCGTCATGAGATCATTCGCCTGTCTCAACGGGCATTTGAAGCGGCCGAGACCCGCAGAAAGAAAGTAACCCTCGTGGACAAAGCCAATGTATTGGCAACTTCCCGACTGTGGCGGGAGACTGTTACCAAATTTGCTGAAGAGAATTTCCCACATATTGAGCTGGACCTGTTATTTGTAGACAATGCTGCGATGCAGTTGATCACAAATCCACGGCGCTTTGATGTAATCCTCACAGAGAATATGTTTGGAGACATCATTACAGATGAAGCTTCTGTGATTACGGGTTCCCTGGGTATGCTTCCTTCTGCCTCTGTAGGTGCTGCGGTAAGTCTGTTCGAGCCGATTCACGGTTCTGCACCTGATATTGCAGGGAAGGGAATTGCCAATCCGATGGCAACTATTCTTTCTGCCGCAATGTTGTTGGAAACCTCCTTTGGGATGCACACCGAAGCAAAAGAAATCCGGGGGGCAGTGATGGATTGCCTTGAAAAAGGGATTGCAACCCCTGATATCAAAGGCAGCAAAGGATGTAGCACTTCTGAAGTGGGAGATGCAGTGGCTTCCCGCATCCTCAAACATGCGATTGCCTGATCCTATTGAACTGCGAATCAATATCATATGCATATATAATCCCCAGCCAGTGGTTGGGGATTATTGTTTTTGGAGCCAATGGGTCGCTGTTTTCACATTCGCCGGAACCTTCAACCATCTGTTTCTCCGAATTTTTCGTTATTGAGAAAGAATGGACTATTTTTTGAACAGGGGATGATAGGTTCTTTCCCCTTTTCCTCTCAATCCTGTATATTTATTCTGTACCTTCGCCTTGCAAAGTTATTTGTGGACATGAAACATTTCCTTTCCCTTATTTTCCTCCTTGCTGCTGTACATAGTGGTCTTTTTGCCCAATATTATGGGGTAAAACAACAGGTCGAGTCGAGCTGGAATATTGGTATTTCCCTGGGTACTGCTATGATAAATGGAGATATCCCCAGCAGATCTCCCGGATATCAAGTGGGCCTCTATGCCCAAAAGAATCTCTCCCGGGTACTCGATCTACGGATTCAAGTAAACAGTGGTAAGGCTGATGGCCTCAGCCCTGTAGTTTCTCAGGGCAACACCATAAACCCTGCTGTTGCTGCTTATGATTCGTTACCTGTTTATCACAACTACCAGATGAAGTATATGGACGCAAGTGCCAATCTAAAAATCAATATCAACCGATTATTGAGTGCTTCAGGAGGGGAAAACTGGGATTTTTATGCACTGGCAGGAGTAGGCACGATGCTATACCGAACAGATGTAGATGCCTTAAATGCAAATGATTCCACCTATAATTTTGCAGAACAAATTACGGCTACGAGCGAAACTGCTATAAAAGAAGAATTGGAGGGCCTGCTGGATGGAACGTATGAAACACCAGCAGAGCAAGATTACCTAAATAGAAGTGCTTTAGGCAATCGAACATTCAGCACCGTCTTTAGCTTGGGCGGGGGCATCAATGTCAATATTTCCGAGCGATTTGGAATCGGTGTCGAAGCGAGATATGGATTTGTAGGCGACGACCTCCTTGATGGATTGCAGTGGAATGAGGACTTGACTTCAAGTGAAGATCGGGATATGCTATTCAATGCCTCACTAAGTGCGCGTTTCAATTTATAACAAACCTTACTTAAAGCGACCCATCCCAATAGAAAGGCGAACATAAATTCCTTCTGGATTTACCACCAGTCGCTCATCTGGTACAAACTCATCCAAGGACCACATATTCGCCCCTTCCAGCGCATAGGTGTACCCAATACTTGCTCCCAGCTCCAGCATAAAGTCATCTTTATTCTCCGTGTCAAATACGAAATAGTGTCGGCTGTTGAGGGCAAAGTCCATCATGAAGCCAGTCGCCCAGTGGGGAACAGGTCGTTGTTTTGTCCATGGCTTGGTTTTCAAGTTAGCGCCCCCCCAGCCAATACCGACAGTAGGGTAGAGATTCCAGACTTTTTCTTCGCTATATACAACATAACCAGTATGAAGCTGGCCATAAAAGTACTCTAATATCGCAACCTGATTTTGCAAATCAGACTGACTTACCATAAATCCATAGGCCTTCCCTCCATATACCCACTTCCCATGAATCGCATCCCAACTCCCTCCCAATGTAAACATCGTACTAGAGAGGGGATTGTATTCTGTATCGATTAATGCCTGATTTGCAGCATCCAGATTGAGAAATGACAGTCCCAATTCAAATCGTCCAAAAGATGAACGATCCTGAGCGGAGAGGCTTCCAAACAAGCTGGTTCCGATCAGCAGGCACAATAAGGATATCCGAAAACAAACGTTAGGCATGATATATGATATTTTTTTCGGTCAGCTATTATTAGGATAATTTCCCGTTTAGATATTCCGATACTTGCAAAAATAGGTATTGACTGCACGGTAATGGCAGGGATTCCATACTGCTTCTAACGCGTGCAAGAAAATACTTTCTAATCCAGAATTTCCACTCCCCCGATAGACTCCCCTTGCTTTTGAGCAATATAAAAACTGTATCCTTTTCGGGGATCAATTTTAAAATTGGGAATAGAATCCAATCGGAAACCTGTAAAATCGTCAACAAAGTAAAAGGTTTGACGGGAACTGGCGACTTTCTCAAACTTGGAGAAGTTCAGGAAGTTCATACTGGAAATAAGCACAGATCCGTCTGCCGACACCAGGCTACAGGAAAGAATAAAACTATTTAGGTTCATAAAGCGAAGATTAGCAGAATCTCCCTTCACCTCTTCCATGATATCTACTGTTTTCACCAACAGTGGATTCCCAAAACTATCCACCAGGCAGTAGGATGCATTAGATCCTCCTATCAGGCCGATTGATCGGTCTGCCACTAAAGTAGATTTATCTGCATTATCGAGAATTTTTAGAATCGTACCGCCTGTCGTGTTACTGTCAGCGGGTTCCGGGGAAGTAACCAGCGTTGCATAACCGGTAGCAGGCCAGGACTCTCCAAATGATAGGCGCTCTGCGACACGTCGGGTTTCTTCAAAAGATTCCATCCGAATATCGATAGCAGATACACCTGAATATACATTAAGCACATGCAGGCCAGCACGCTCACGTTCTGGCAGGGGGTCTAGAGAATTTTCCTCACAAGAAAATAGCAGAAACGCAGCTAGGAGGGTGAACAATAAGTAACGCATAGATTTTAGACAAAGTAAAGGGTGGCAGCATCATAACGCATATTTTCCAGTAATGATGCAACTGAAAACAAAGTTGATGTTAACCCATAACGTATAGAATATCAAAATCTATGCCTCTGGATACGAATTGTTTTTATCCCGGGTCATTTGGAGTACTTTCCTCCTCTAAGGATTCTTGCTGACGTTGAATTCGTTCGAGCGCTTCTTTGGCAGAAAGACCTAAATTATCCAATTCAAATTGAGCATGCGGTACCAGATCGTGATCGGGGTATTCCGCAATAAATTGGGTGAATGTTGCACGGGCCTGATCCAGGTCATGCATGGTATTGTGATAGACATAGCCCTTGCTAAACAAGGAATTCGCAGCCCGGTTATGATCGGGATAATCTGCTATGATCTGATCATACAAATCCATGGCTTTTGTGATGTCCAGGAGGTTGATTTGAAATAATTCGGCCGCCTTATAGAGACGCTCCGGCGTATCCTCTGCATCAGGATTTGAGGCGGCATAAGCCAGATAGGCATCTGCCAATTCCTGAGTGCTCGCGGCTATCTCCTCTCGAGAAATTTGCGCCCCGTCATTTTCAGAATTTGTATATTCATTATAAGTCGCTTCTGCTGCCAACACGCGCGCTGCTGTATCATTCCCATCGCCACATCCATACATGCTGGTTGCAAACCAGTAAGCAACTACCAGCATACTCGCTGCTAATACTTTTTCAAAAATCCGATTCATAGCTGTTGCATCAGTGATTAATAGCCCATAATACAATATTCGCGCCCATTTGCAGCGCTTGACGACGTATTTCTTCCGGATCGTTGTGAACAGATTGGTCTTCCCATCCATCTCCCAGATCCGTTTCATAGGTATAATAACATACAATTCTCCCCTCATAAATCAGCGCCAGTCCTTCAGGGGGTTTCCCATCGTGTTCATGGATTTTAGGCAAGCCATTGGGGAATTCAAAATGTTGAGTATAAATCCCGTGATTGAAAGGGAGCGGCACAAATTCCAGTTCGGGAAATACCTTTTTCATCTCCCGGCGAATGTATTTATCAATTCCGTAGTTATCATCCACGTGCAAAAACCCACCCGAAATCAGATAAAGCCTCAGATTTTCAGCTTCTGCATCTGAAAACGTAATGTTTCCATGCCCGGTCAGGTACACATAGGGATACTGGAAAATTTGGGAACCGCCTGGTTCTACAATTTCTTCCAGGGGAGAGACCTTGCTCATCGTCTGCTCATTGATAAAACCGATCAGATTCGGGATGGCTGTAGGGTTTGAATACCAATCCCCTCCTCCTTCATATTTGAGCTTGGCGATTTTGAAATGAAAGCGATCTGGTGCCTGTGCCCAACTGGTAAGTTGCAAGGCACATACCAGGCATAATATCCATCCTATTTTCTTAGCCATACCATCCATAACGATTCGAATCCGGGAATGTTTCTTATCTCGCAAAAGTACAGACATCCTTACCCCTTGTTTCCGGATTTATATTTCCATCCGGAAGTCTGTATGTTTCGAATCTATTGGAATATTCGGGTATCTAAAAACAAATCTTTTCAGAAAGCTAACTTCCAGCCTCCAGCCGAAATAAATAAAGGGAAAGAACGTGAGTTCTTTCCCTTTCGACCATTGCTTTTCCCTGTTTGAATAGGTCATTCAGTTTCAGAACGACTCCCAACAGGGTTTTACATTTTTTATTACAAATAAATTACCCATCCAGGCAATCCACCAAAATTTTCAGGTAAAAAATCAACATCCCTTTCATTGGAGACCGTATCGGTTCTTCATCCGGATACCCTCCCTCCTCTTCATCCATAATGGTTTCAATGATGTACCGAAAAAGGTCTCCCTGGTTATAACTTCCGATTACTGTTTCAATCGTTTCAAATAAATCAACCTCGGATTCTCCTTCTAAATATTCGATCAACAAACGATTGGTTTCCTCGGCAGTTTCAAGTGCCTCTTCTGTAACCGATCCCAGCTTATCACTTTCTTTCCGCATGATTTGCCAAACCACAATGCCTGTGTACAGCAGGAGTTCCTGTTCAGCTGCGTTGAACTCAGTTTCTCCTGCGGCCATCAAATAGGCCAGCATAAAGGGCTGTTGTTCACTCGCCTGGTCGATCAATTCCTCTAAGGCCTCTTCCGAAAGATTCGAGATTTGGGCGCTTCGGGAC
>CAYGTH010000040.1:0-26798 GCA_964352745.1 uncultured Bacteroidia bacterium | reverse complement strand
AAAGGATCATGGCTTACATGATAAGACCCCGGCCCAAACGGATGTTCGGGCAGAGTTGGAATATGTGTTCCCGATTGTGTACAAAAAGGTAAACCGACGACTCCAGGAAGCCTTCATAAGGGATGCATCCTATTTCCGGAATCATTTGGATCGCGATCGTTTGTTTCAGGAGTATCGGGTGTCCTTCCCCCGGGCCCTTCGCCGCGATGAAAAACTGGCCTTTTCTCGGGCGGAATACTGGAGGCGTACGATTTGCTGTGAATGGTATGACCTGATATTAATGCCGGGTAGTCCTGACAGCCTGAGGGGGTTTGAATCCCTCCTGAAAGTTACACTGGGTTCAGCGGAGGAATCGGAGATAAACGATGTTGTCCTGTCAAAATATGCTAATCTTTTTACGCTGAGTCGAAGGCAGCAATTGCCCCTCGGGATTCGGAAGGAAATGGAGCAGGAGTTATATCAATCACTGGAGGAAGATCAGGACCTTTTTCAGACGTGGTACTATACCGCATATTTTGGTGCTGTATTCAATTATTTTTCCCAACGCGCCTCTCAGACAGGAAGCAGACAGTATTATCTGCAGCTCAAAACCATGTTTGAAAAGGGAATGGAGATGGGGATCTGGCCAGCAAGCAGGCTGTTTTATATGAGTATATGTATCACTTACTTTAGTTTGGCACAGCTATCCGAAACGGAATCAGAAAAAAAAGAGGTGCTGAAGGAAGCCAAAGTACTCATTGAAGAGTATAGCGAAATCCTATCTCCTCAGGAACGATCCATGGCCCAGGCATATATGGAAATGGCCCTCTGTTTTTATACCGGGAAATATAGCGACCTTAATTTCATGGTAAAGATGCCCGACTTTCGGGATCCTTTTTTTGAAATATATCATGATACCCATGTACTCATGGCCTGGATAGAAATCGGGAAACCAAGGGATGATTTTTTGTATCATTTACATCGAATGGAGCAGGGAGCCGGTCAAAAAACAGGTTTGCCCGAGCAGCATAAAATTGCATATCAAAATCTGTTTCGGCTTATGCGTGTCTTGGTTCGAGAGGATACCCCAGAACATAAAGAGAGCCTCTTAACAGAAATCAACCAGACCCAACACCTTGCGTGCCGGATCTGGTTGCGTAAAAAAGTTGAGCATTTCTAGGGATTGATTTTGACCAGATGGGTCATCAGTCCCAGTGAAGTGCCAAACTGGAGATGGTAGTGGCCTGAATCATGGTATTAGTAGGCACAACCGTGACAGTACAAATGGGGTTCGCGTTGTATATCTAAGGTGATCATTTCAACAATTGATACAGCATACCTGAAGCCTGATTCGGACCGATTTATCCGACCATGCCAGTGGGGGGATAAATCTCAGTGGGGGTCCCGGCATGCGAGGGTAAATCGCCTACAGAATCAGAGCAAAGAACCGAAAATAAGGCACAAGGCGACTTTGCCACATTAGTGAGATGAGTTGTTAAGCACATACAAATGAATTTGTGTGTGGGCGAATAATTAGTAAATGAGCGATTTCTCCTGGAAATCAATTACCTATACAAAAGAAGGAAATAGGTACGTTTCACGGAATCCGGGTTTTCCCGTAAATTCAACTACTGGTTTTTTGAATATTCATTCTCTCGAACATGTTAATGCACAATAATTATAGGAACACATGTTGATTGCCTACAGTAGCCGGATGATCATGTTCTGCGCGATTGAAAAAAATGACTACTTGTGCGCATGAAGCTGTAATTCATTTTGTAACTAGAAGCAGGTGTTTGGGGGGAAGACTGAGGTGGGATTCATCTTGCTTATGAAAAATAGGTAAATCCAATTGTAACGTCGCTTTGGGGCATTCAGGTCGGGTTACTTATGTGGACTGATATTGATAAGGGGAATTCATAAATTCTCCCCCAAATTTCGTATCTTTGCCCCCAAATTTACAACAGAGATATACGTATATGTCCTACCGCACAGAGAAAGATACAATGGGGGAGATTCAAGTCCCCGCTGATCGATATTGGGGTGCGCAAACCCAGCGATCTTTGCAAAATTTTCGCATTGGCGGCCACACCATGCCGATCGAAGTGATTCATGCATTTGCTTACCTGAAAAAAGCCGCTGCCCTGACCAATGCCAAACTCGGTGTTTTGGCACAGGGAAACGCTGACATCATTGCACAGGTCTGTGATGAGGTATTGACAGGGAAGCTCGATGACCATTTTCCATTGGTCGTCTGGCAAACCGGTTCCGGGACACAATCCAATATGAATGTCAATGAGGTCATCTCGAATCGTGCGATAGAATTGATGGGAGGAGAGATGGGAACCAAAAGTCCGATTCATCCCAATGATGATGTCAATAAATCTCAATCGTCCAACGATACCTTCCCAACTGCGATGCATATTTCCGCCTATAAAATGGTGGTCGAGCATACCCTCCCCCGCATGCGGGAGTTAGAGCAGGCATTGAATGAAAAAGCCGCGGCTTTTAATTCCGTTGTGAAAATCGGACGTACTCACCTGATGGATGCCACCCCGCTGACGCTCGGGCAGGAATTTTCCGGCTACGCCTCTCAGGTGAGCCACAGCATACGGGCACTGGAAGACAGCCGGGTACATCTTTCCGAACTCGCATTGGGTGGAACAGCAGTCGGAACAGGTCTCAATACTCCAGCAGGCTATGCAGAAGAAGTCGCCGCCAAAATTGCGGAGCTGACCGGGCATCCTTTTGTAACAGCAGAGAATAAATTTGAAGCGCTCTCGGCACACGATGCGATGGTCGAAACCTCAGGTGCATTGAAGCGGGCGGCGGTGAGCCTGATGGCCGTAGCCAATAATATTCGTCTCCTCGCCTCCGGGCCGCGTTGTGGGATTGGCGAGATTTTAATTCCGGCTAATGAACCCGGTTCCTCTATCATGCCCGGTAAGGTCAATCCGACCCAGGCAGAAGCCCTCACGATGGTGTGTGCCCAGGTGATCGGGAATGATACTGCCGTAACCGTTGCGGGTTCTCATGGACATTTTCAGCTGAATGTGTTCAAGCCCGTCATGATTTATAATGTGCTGATGTCGGCACGTATACTTGGCGACGGTTGCGATTCCTTCCGGGAAAACCTCGTAGCCGGAATCGAACCGAACTACAACCGGATCAAGGATCAGTTGAATAATTCCCTGATGCTGGTAACGGCCCTGAACACTGTGATCGGTTATGACAAAGCCGCTAAAATCGCAAAAACAGCCCACGCCGAAGAATCCACACTCAAAGCAGCAGCCATAAAACTGGGATACCTGACCGAAGAAGAATTTGATAAAGCCGTCATTCCTGAAAAAATGGTAGGGGGATTGTAGGAGCGTAGATATGGGATGAAATGATGGGAAAGCACAAACCAGTCCGAATCGCCATTTTGGCTTCAGGGGGAGGATCCAATGCCCGAACCCTCCT
Organism: uncultured Bacteroidia bacterium; assembly: GCA_964352745.1. Lineage (GTDB taxonomy): Bacteria > Bacteroidota > Bacteroidia > J057 > J057 > CAYGTH01. The sequence goes on along the minus strand of CAYGTH010000040.1, from coordinate 23,357 downwards.
ACAGCATTTTCAGGATTCTGAAGCCGCAGAGGTTACCTTACTTGCAACCCAGAATCCCAATTCCGGAGTTGTGGCAATGGGGCCGGAATATGCGGTGCCTGTTGTGGTCTTCCCAATTGGAAAGCATAGGGATGGTACCTACCTGAATGAGGTGTTGCACCAGCATCAAGTCGATCTGATCGTACTGGCCGGATATCTGAAGAAAATCCCTGATGAAACGGTCGTAGCATTTCCACAACGAATCGTAAATATTCACCCTGCTCTCTTGCCTGATTATGGCGGCAAAGGCATGTACGGAATGCATGTTCATCGAGCTGTTATAGAGGCGGGAGAAGCCCGGTCGGGTATGACGATTCACTACGTGAATGAGGTCTATGATGAGGGGCAAATCATCTTTCAGGAAAGTCTGGTCGTCGCCCCTCAGTGGACCCCCAAAGAATTGCAGCAGGCAGTTCTTAAGTTGGAACACACCTATTATCCGCTAATTGTAGAAAAAGTTGCTAAAACAGTTCAAATAGCGGATAATTAATCGTAATTTTGGCCTTTTAAAGGAGAGAATGTCAGGAATCAAAAAGATCCAATCCGCACTTGTTTCAGTTTACCATAAGCAGGGACTTGACACTATCATCGAACAGTTGATGGCGCAAGGAGTAACGCTCTATTCTACAGGCGGTACAGCCGCATATATGCAGGAATTAGGAGCAGTAGTTCATGAGGTCGCAGACCTTACGGGCTATCCCTCTATTTTAGGAGGCCGGGTGAAAACCCTCCATCCCAAGGTGCATGGTGGTATTCTGGCGCGCAGAGGTACTGCTTCAGATGTGGCAGAATTGGAGACGTATGAAATTCCTCCGATTGATCTGGTGATCGTCGATTTGTATCCCTTTGAAGAAACCGTAAAAAGCGGAGCAGAAGAGGCGGCAGTAATTGAGAAAATTGACATTGGTGGAATTGCCTTGATCCGAGCTGCTGCCAAAAATTTTGGGGACGTAGCCATCATTCCTTCGCAGGAATATTATCAGCCCCTCACCGATCTCCTCAAAGCCCAGGAAGGTGCGCTTACCCTGGCACAGCGGAAATCATTTGCAGCAGCGGCATTTGATGTTTCCTCCCATTACGATACACACATCTTTCAATACATGAGTGGCGGGGCTTCTGATAGCCTCAAAGCTTCTTTCCGGAATCCTCGCGTACTGCGCTATGGGGAGAATCCTCATCAAAAAGGATATTACTACGGCGACCTTGATGCCGAATTCGAGCAGTTGAATGGAAAGGCCCTGTCCTACAACAATTTGGTGGATATCGAAGGAGCCTTACAATTGGTCGATGAATTTCAAGAACCCTTTTTCGCAGTTATCAAGCACACCAACCCCTGTGGTTGCGCAATAGGCGAGAATCTGCTGGATGCATGGGAAAAAGCCCTGGCAGGCGATCCCGTTTCTGCTTTTGGCGGAATCCTGGCGTGCAACGGGACCATAGATGAAGCGGTAGCCAATTCGATGCACAGCTTATTCTTTGAAGTCCTCGTCGCCAATGGCTATACCGAGGAAGCCCTAGCGATACTGAGTAAGAAGAAAAACCGGATTCTCCTGAAAAGACTGAACCCCAAGAGTGGCGAAAAGATCATTAAGCATACGCTGAATGGATATCTGGTTCAGGAGCGAGACCTTTCGGAGCTTAGAGAAGCAGATATTACCGTAAAAACTTCTCGTCAACCTGTAGCGAGTGAAGCAAAAGATATTTATTTTGGAGATAAGGTCGTCAAGCACCTCAAATCCAATGCGATTGCCCTGGTCAAAAACCAACAATTGATTGGGAGTGGAGTGGGGCAAACTTCTCGAATAGATGCCCTGAATCAAGCCCTGAATAAAGCAGTAGAAAAAGGCTTTGAACTCGAAGGTTCGGTATTGGCCTCTGATGCGTTTTTTCCCTTTGCAGATGCGGTGGAAATGGCACATAAACAGGGGATTCGGGTCATTGTCGAACCCGGAGGCTCAATTCGGGATGATGACACCGTGAATTTTTGCGAAAATCACGATATGTGCTTAATTTTCACGGGACTGCGGCATTTCAAACACTAATTAAAGGCGATTTCCGGGTAATGTTTGGGGTAACGAAGGCGATTACTCAATGGCATTTTTCTACCCCGAGACGGATTTATCGATAGCAAAAAGAACATGGGATTTTTCGATTTTTTTACAACTGATATAGCAATTGACCTGGGTACTGCAAATACATTGATCATGCATAATGATATGGTGGTAGTGGATCAACCCTCCATTGTCGCCGTAGATCGGATGTCAGGCCGCGTAATCGCGATCGGCACCGAAGCCCAGCAAATGCATGAAAAAACGCATGAACAGTATAAAACCATTCGCCCGTTACGGGATGGGGTAATCGCAGACTTTACCGTTGCGGAAGAGATGATTCGGGGAATGATCAAAATGATCCACAAAAAGAAGCGACTGTTTTCTCCCAACAGCTACCGAATGGTGATCTGTATTCCCAGCGGAATTACAGAAGTTGAAAAACGTGCGGTAAAAGATTCAGCAGAACAAGCCGGAGCAAAAGAAGTATATCTCATTCCGGAACCCATGGCTGCGGCGATCGGGATTGGATTGAATGTAAAAGAGCCTACTGGCCACATGATTGTCGATATCGGAGGAGGAACTACTGAAATTGCAGTTATTGCCCTTTCCGGAATCGTTACAGACCAGAGCATCCGGATTGCAGGAGATGAATTCAATGATGACATCCTCGATTATATGCGCAAGCAGCATAATATGCTCATCGGTGAGCGGAGTGCAGAGCGTATCAAAATCGAAGTAGGGGCCGCCTTGCCGGAATTAGACGTCAATGCGCCCGAGGACATCGAAATACGTGGAAAAGACCTGATGACAGGAATTCCCAAGACGATTTCTGTATCCTATCGGGAAGTTTCTCACGCCCTCAATAAATCCATTACCAAAATAGAAGATGCCATCCTGAAGGCATTGGAAAATACCCCACCGGAACTCTCAGCGGATATTTATGACCGTGGAATTCACTTGACAGGAGGGGGCGCATCCTTAAGAGGCCTGGATATTCGGTTGGCAGAAAAAACGAAATTGCCTATCCATGTTGCCGATGATCCGCTTAAGGCAGTAGTGCGGGGAACGGGTATTGCCCTGAAAAATATCGATGATTTTAAGTATCTTATGAGTTAAGGAAGCATATAGATTACATACTATGTTTCGACTCATTTCATTCCTTTCCACGTACCGGAATATTATTCTTTTTGTCGTCCTGGAATTCATTTCACTTTGGCTGATTGTCAAGTTTAATGAGCACCAGCGCCATGTGATGGGGGATGCTGTGCTGGAAGTAACGGGCGCTTTTCAAGAAAAAAAACGCTCCTTTACCAGTTATTTTGATCTGCGAAAAACGGTAGATCAGTTGGAAGGAGGGCTCGATAGCCTGAAACACCAGGAAGCCCTGCTGCAACGCAAGGTAGAAGAGTTAGAGGCCATTATTTTGAGAGACTCCCTCCAGCAACACATGCCGGATACGACGATTCTCAAAACCAAATACACTTACATTCCTTGTCGTGCAGTGCAGAGCACCACGAATAAGAACTATAACTACATTACCCTCGACAAAGGGGAGAAAGATAGCGTAGAAGTGGGAATGGGAGTGGTTTCTCCACAAGGAATTGCAGGGAGAATCATTCAGACGAGTAAAAATTTCAGCTTAGCCCTCAGTGCTGTAAATGTGAGTTTCAAACTGACAGTCAAGGCCGAAGGAATAGGCGAAATTGGCCTGTATGAATGGGAAGGGGGCAGTAGTGAGTTTGGAAAAATTCACCATATCCCGCCAACGATCAAACTCATTCCAGGTGACCGGGTGCTGACCTCGGGGAGTTCTACTGTTTTTCCAGAAGGATATCTGGTTGGTGTCATTTCAGAAGTGAAGACAGGTGCCCAGGCCGGTTCTCAGACAGCGACCGTCAGCCTGGGGACCAATTTTAAGGCCTTGCGGATGGTGTACCTCGTAAAAGAAGGACACCGGGAAGAAATAGAATCAATGAAAACAGAGTTGCCACAAGAATGAATTCGATTGTTAAATATACCCTTAGCCTGATTGTATTTGTGCTGGCGCAGGTATTGTTACTCAACAATCTGACGCTACTCCAGGTAGCTACCCCCTTCTTGTTCCTCATGTTTCTGTTTATGTTGCCACTCAATATCCCCCAGCCTATCATGTATTTGATTGCCTTTGGGACAGGATTGGCAGTAGATTTACTCTCAGTCAATTATGCAAATGGCCTGCATGCGTTTGCAGCTGTGCTGGCTGTCGGGGTGCGTTTGCCCATAGCACGACTTGTCGGCGGCTCAAATTTGCGATCTGCATCTGAAATTTCGCTGGATGACCAGAGTATGGTGTGGTATGCTTCGTTTTTGTTTCCGCTCATTTTTATTCACCATACGGCCTACTTTTTACTCGAAGCCTATACACTGGCAGGATTTGGCTTTACCTTATTGAAAATAGTAAGTAGCTCCATCTACACTTTCTTGCTTTGCTACCTGATTTGCTTTATTTTCTATAGAAATTAATTTCCTTGAAAAAGGCTTAATCATCATCTTTACCCGAAATATACGCTTTGGATAATCTGAGAATAAGAGGAAATATCATTGTTTTTTGTATCAGTATCGTAATGATCCTGTTCATATCCCGATTGTTCTACATTCAGGTCTGGACCAATGAATTTGCAGGCAAAGCGAACCGGAATGTATTTAAATACAAAGTTATCACGCCACCCCGTGGCAATATCTATAATCGCTACTCTGAAATATATGTCAGTAGCAGCCCGATTTTTGATATGCTCATCACGCCCGGTGAACTGAGCATTCCGGACACGACGGTTTTTTATGAGATGCTGGACATGTCACCGGATGAAGTACGTCGCGGTATCCGAAAAGCTACCAGTCATTCGAAAGTAAAAGAGTCTATCTTTGCCCGAAATATTGAACCGCGAGCCTATGGGCCCCTTCAGGAACAACTGTGGAACTATAGCGGCATTAGCTTTCAGGGCATGAACAAGCGGTACTATCGATATCTGGTAGGCGCCAATATTCTGGGCTATGTAAGCGAAGTAGATTCTTCTGAAATAAAAGCGGCGGCGGATGTCGTGCGCTATTATATCGGGGATTTGATCGGAAAAACGGGCCTGGAACGGAGCTATGAAGCTGAGTTGCGCGGGGATCAGGGCGTGAAAGTCGTACTAAAAGATGTGCACAACCGAGAGGTGGGAAGCTATGCCAATGGAGATAAAGATCGATCGGCAGTCAAGGGGACAGATCTGATGCTGGGACTGGATACGGAACTGCAAGGGTTTGGCGAAAGCCTGATGCAGGGTAAAAAGGGAAGCATTGTGGCGATTGAGCCCAAAAGTGGGGAGATACTGGCCTTTGTGAGCGCACCGAGCTATAATCCGAACGAATTGACAGGACGGGAACTCAAGCGCAACTGGCGCCGACTCGTTCGGGATACCCTCAATCCCCTGTTCAATCGCCCGTTGCAGGCAGCATATCCCCCCGGGTCTATCTTTAAGCTGGCAGTTGCCTTAGCAGCTTTGGATGAAGGCATTATTACTGCAGACACCCGCTATGTATGTGGGGGTGGGTTTAACAGAAATAGAGGGAAACCCGGATGCCGACTACATCCACATCCGCTGGCACTGGCCGGAGCAATTAAGTATTCCTGTAACTCCTATTTTTCAGCGACCTATATGGATCTGCTGAACCATAAAAAATATAAAAATATCTATGAGGGATTTGAAGCCTGGCACAAGCACATGGCAAATTTGGGAGTTGGGCAGGTCTTGAATATTGACCTGCCGTATGAGCAACCGGGTTTGCTTCCTTCGGCGGCTATGTATGATAATCCCCAGCGATATTATGGCAAAAACAGATGGGGAGCTACCACTATTATCAGTAATGCCATCGGGCAGGGCGAAATTCTCATGACACCGCTTCAAATGGCGAATATGGTTTCCATTATTGCCAACAGAGGAGAATTCGTGCAACCTCATTTTGTAAAGGCCACTCGCCCCAATGAGAAGGAAGTGTGGAAAGCCTATTCCGAAGATCGAAAATTCACAGACATTGCCCGGCACCATTATGAAGTGGTTATAGATGCGATGGAGCAAGTAGTATCGACCGGGACAGCAAGACGCGCCTTTATTGATGATATTGTCGTCTGCGGAAAAACAGGTACGGTACAAAATCCGCATGGGAAGGATCACGCTGTTTTTGTTGGGTTTGCGCCTAAAGATAACCCCCAAATCGCGATTGCAGTAATTATTGAAAATGCAGGGGGCGGGGGTACCTGGGCGGCACCGACGGCCAGTCTGATGATCGAAAAATACATTCGTAGAGAAATAGAGAAAAAACAGTTTGAGTTTCAACGTATCCTGAACGCAAGATTCTGATACCGAGACTGCTGACCTGATATGAATCGCAATAGCTTTGATTTCGACAGCATAACCCTTTTACTCTACCTGGGATTGGCCCTCCTAGGGTGGCTGACGATCTATGCGGTTACTTCTACGACAGGGGATATTGGCCTGTTTGATCTTTCCTATGCACATGGAAAGCAGTTTCTCTGGATGGGGGTTTCAATAGGGGCTGCGCTCATCGTGTTGGCACTCGACAATCGCTTTTTGGAGGGAACCAGTTACATTGCCTATGGAGCCTCGGTTATTATGTTGATTTTAGTCCTGTTTATTGGGACAGAGGTCAATGGCGCCAAAAGCTGGCTGGTGATTGGAGGGCAGCGATTTCAGCCTTCTGAATTTGCAAAAGTTGCTACCGCCATGACCCTGGCACGATACATGTCGACGCAAAATTTTTCCTTTCACAATATGCCCCAAACCCTTGTGGCTTTTTCTATTGTATTGCTACCGGGACTGATTGTGATTTTACAAAATGATACGGGATCTGCCCTGGTTTTTGCTAGCTTCCTGATCGTATTTTTTCGCGAAGGCCTGAATCCTCTGATTCCCATTGTAATTGTGCTCATTGCCGCAATAGCTGTACTCACGTTATGGTTGGAAAGTTGGGCCATGGCGGGGGCTATTATCCTGGGAATAGCAGGCCTGAGTTTTTTCTTTTTGTATGATAAAAAACGTTGGGGGAGAATCCTCATCAACCACCTGTTGGCAGTCATTTTATTTTGCGGGGTTTCCCTTAGTATCAATAAAATTGTTTCCAATATGCCCCCGCACATGTACAATCGGATTATGGTGTTGTTTCAGCCAGATCTTGATCCACAAGGAAAAGGGTATAATGTCAATCAATCCAAGATTGCGATTGGTTCCGGCGGCTTTTCCGGCAAAGGCTTTTTGGAAGGAAATTATACCAAATACAAATTTGTACCCAAGCAGGAAACGGACTTTATCTTCTGTACCATTGGAGAAGAAGGCGGCTGGTTGGGGGCCTCTGTATTGATTGTACTCTTTTTTGGATTGATTTGGCGCACCAAATTCCTCGCTGAAAATTCCAAAACCCGATACGCACGGGTATATGGATACAGCGTGATGTCGATGTTGTTTTTTCATGTCATGGTAAACATCGGAATGACTATCGGTCTGATGCCCGTTATTGGGATTCCCCTCCCCTTTTTTAGCTATGGCGGCTCTTCGCTGCTTGCCTTTACTGTGATGATTTTTATTCTGGTCAATTTGTATTCCTACCGGGCTACGGTCTTAGGCTCTAAGTATTAACAACATCATGAACATATCTGAAATGGCCGCATCCCTCAAGGGATCGGAAATCCTGAAACTTGCTACAGAAATCAATGAGCTAAAACGGCAGGGGGTTCACGTTTATAACCTGACCATAGGAGATTTTGATCCCGAAATATTCCCCATTCCAGATAGGCTCAAAGAAGAGATAAGTCGGTACTATGCTGCAAATGCGACAAATTATCCGGCTTCAAACGGAATGCTGGAACTGCGGGAAGCGGTAGCGGCCTATATCAAAAATCGTCAGGGACTGGAATATGATTCCGATAGTTTTTTGATTTCATCGGGCGCCCGACCCTTGATTTTTGCTACCTATATGGCATTGCTGGATCCAGGAGACAAAGTGATTTATCCTGTCCCTTCCTGGAACAATAACCATTATACCCATATCGGACGAGGAGAAGGCGTACCTGTTCTTACCGCTCCGGAAGACAATTTTATGCCAACCGCAGCCCTGCTGGCGCCTTATGTTGAAACGGCTAGTTTGGTTGCCTTATGTTCTCCCCTCAATCCTACTGGTACCCTTTTTTCAGCAGAACAATTACAGGGAATCTGTGAATTGGTTTTGGCCGAAAATAAGCGAAGAGGGCCGGGCGAAAAACCCTTGTATCTGCTCTATGATCAGATATACTGGAACCTTACCTATGGAGAATCTAAGCATGTGGATCCCGTATCTTTGGTGCCTGAAATCCGACCTTATACGATCTATATTGATGGGATGTCAAAAGCTTTTTGTGCGACTGGGCTTCGAATCGGGTGGGGATTTGGCCCTAAGGAGGTCATTGGTCGAATGAAAGCGCTCCTGGCACATGCCGGTGCATGGTCTGCCCGTGCGGAACAATTAGCTGCTGCCGCATATTTGAACGCCACTGAAATTGTGGATCAGGATCTGGAGAATAATCGCAAAAAACTGGAAGCACGCTTACAGGCTTTTTATCACGGGATCACTGCCATTCGGGCGGAAGGTTATCCGGTAGATGCCATTCCCCCACAGGCAGCTTTATACCTGACTGTGAAGCTTGATCTGAAAGATTGGCAAACTCCAGGAGGAGAATCTCTCAATACGGGAAAAGCGATTTATGCCTATCTCTTAGCCCAGGCAAATATGGCGATAGTTCCTTTTTATGCCTTTGGAGCGGATGCGGATTCGCCCTGGTTTCGGTTGTCAGTAGGGACTGCAAAAATGGAAGAGATTCCCGAAATACTTGCGCGTCTTAAACAGGCCCTCTCCCGTTTGACCCGGCAATCATAATTCTGTTTCAGGCATCGGAAATCGCATTTGGTAGGAACAAAAAAAAGGCAGACACCGCCAGGGTATCTGCCTTTTTTTTAAGATATATTTATTAGAATCTTTTCCTCAATAGTACCAGGAATTCTTTTACGACTCCGTCTCCTCGGTCAAGTGACTCATTGTTGAGGACAAATTTATTGAGAATATCTTCTACTTCTTCTTTGCCCTTCGCATTATTGATCTTATCCACAATGATTCTGAAACGAACATTGTTTCCATCAAATACCTTTTGTACGTACTGGTATTGCTTGTGAATCGGAATTTCATCCAGCTTTATTTTACCGCTGCTCCCATTTAAGGTATGCGTATGCACAGAAGAGGGAGGGACTTGCTGTTGAAATTTTTCAGCAATTGTCTGAGGGCGCTCCTCGTCTTCCTGTTCATCGATAACAGTAGAGGCTTGCTCCTCCTCCTTGGATTCGGGAACGAGCTTCGATTCTATTTTAGGCTCGGGCTCTGGTGCAGGCTCTGGCTCTGGCTCCGGTTCCGGCGTATTATCCAATTCAATTACGGGCTCTTCTTTCTTATTATTGAGAAAGCGATCGAGAAAAGAAGCGGTTGATTCTTTTGACTTGTCCTTTTCTGCAGGCGTTTCTTCAACCGGACTCTCATGAACCTCAGCGATCGAAGGAGTATGTTCTTTTGTTTCTGCCTGAGCCTTTAGGCGCTCAAATACAGTTTTCTCTTCGTTGAGATCCTCAGTGAACTTTTCAGCGATTGTATCAGGCTGATCTACTGCTTCTGCTTCTGGCGTTTCGGTCACCTCCGTCTCGGTAGGAGTAGTAATGACTTCTGCAACAGGGGGTTCCGGAGCCTCGATGATTTCAGGCTCAACCGTAACTTCTTCTGCTACGGTTTCTTCAACTATCTCTTCGACAACAGGGGCAATAGGGGTTGACTCCACTATTGGAGCGGTTTCAACATGATTCTGAACGACCTCTTCTACTACTGCCTCCTCTTCAACGGGAGCAGAATCCTCATCATCAATATCAAAGTAGTTTCCTGCGCCACTGATGGTATCAAAAAAGCTCAGCTTCTTCTTTTCCTCTTCTGCGCGCAAGCGTTCAGCTTCCAGACGTTTAAGTTCTTCCTCTTTCTCACGCAACGCTTCAGCAGTTTTGCGGGCTTCTTCAGCAGCACGTTTGGCTTCTTCTTCCGCTTTTTTGCGCGCTTCTTCTTCTTGCCTGAGGCGTTCTTGCTCAGCCTTTATACGCGCTTGGGCCTCTTGTTCCTTTTTGAGCTCGGCAGCCTTTTGTGCAGCTGCTGCAGCTTCAGCTGCTGCTGCGGCACGTTGTTCTGCTTCCTCCTTTTCCCGGGCTTCTGCCGCTGCACGTGCTGCATCTACCTCTGAAATGCGGAGCAATTCATCTGTCGTTTTTCCGGTTAACTGCTGAATACGACTTGCGCAGTAGGCATCAAAGCTTTCATCGCTTTTGCTGTCATACAATTCAATTACCCGATCCATTTTTGCAAAGAAGGTATCTTTCTCTACTGTATCGAGGCCATTTTTCTTGTGAAAATGGAGAATGCTGTTGACAACAAAATCGAGATCTGCGAAGAAAGGCGTATATCGCTCAAACAGTTCAATAGATGTCTTGTCTGTGTTTACAAAAAAGAAACTGCTAAACGCCTCTTTGGGGGCTGTGAGGAGTTTCAGGTTATTGTAAACAGCGCGTTGTAGCATGGTCCCAAAATCTTCCGTACTAATGGAGATATTGCGGGACAGCTGATTTCGCAGGGTATTCAGGATATCCTGTATTTCCGAATTGTCGAAATCAAAGTAAGGATGTTTCAGTTTACTCAGTTGCATATTCCACACCTGATACACCTGAAATAAAAGGAACTTATTGATCTGGTTATGCTCCGAAAATGACTTGAGTTCTTCTCCGCGGATAGTACCCTGATTCAAGTATCGGCCCTTCATCATCCTTTCACTGGCTTCCTGAGCAAGTTCGTTCAGTTTCTCTTCAGACAGCGTAATCACCTTCATGAGAGTGGTAAGTTTTGAAAACATGGGTTGCATGTAAATATAGGCCTTTTTGGCACGTTTTGAAAGTTACAGGTATGATAAAACGCTAAATGGGGTATTTCTAGTCTGTGGAAGTAATAAATGTGCGAAAATTCACTATTATACATCTATACCTGCTGGCCATCAAGTAGTTAACTTACACCCTGACCACAATGGATTGAAAAACTCCCCCTTCTATAATTTGTCCTCCTGTTTTCTTTTTTCCTTGCAAATGATACGCCAAACTTTTTTTCATTTTGAACGGATTAGCTTCTGTTCCAGTAAGTTAGGGATCAGGCCTGGGGCCATCCCTTTTTTTTGACTTGAAATAATGTAAATTTGATACGTGAAGATATCTGTTTACATCGGGCTTGTAGTAGCAGTTTTTTTGCTTGCATGCGAGCAACCCGGACCTGTTCGGACTAATACAGTTGAGATTGATGGTCTCTATACCCTTGATCTTCCCAATACCCTCAAGCCGGGATATAATATGCATCCCTATGCGGGGCTTCAGTATTATGACGAGGTTGCAGGGATGTATGTGATGTGTATTGATGATATGAAAGAGAACCTCGGACCTGTCCGCAGGCATCGTATCAAAATCAAGGGCTATTACAATTTCGTCGAACTTACTGTTTTTGAACAAGCAGATTCTACTGCCCTGATTGGGGAAAAGAGATTTCAGCTAAATGGTTTAGAAGTAAAGACGGGTGATTATTTTGTGAGTAGTGAGTACTGGGGAGATACCTACGAGTTGTTTTACCGGATTGTAGTATATGAAAGCGAAAACCATTTTTTCCAGCTCGTCATCTGGATGCCTTATGAAGGGTATGCGAAACAGGAAGAGTGGATCACTGAAATTACCCGATCTTTCAGACTCTTGCACGACTCTCCCATTGCCAACACCCAAAAAGAATAAAATTTCCAGCCGGGCTATTTAAACCTGATCCCCTTGTAATGGGGAATTACTCATGGCTATGATGAACTGATTATATGGAGTTTTTACCGCTTTTTCCATTAAGTTTGATTGTATTCCCGGGGGAAGAACTTCGTTTACATATCTTTGAGCCTCGGTATCGCCAATTGATTCAGGAATCATTGGACGAGCAAAGGTCTTTTGGGATTCCGGCTGTCATAGATGATGACATGGGCAATATCGCCACAGAAGTAGAGGTCATTAGTGTGGATAAACGCTATGCAGAAGGGAGAATGGATGTTACGACAGTAGGGAAGCGCCGGGCCCGAATTAGTGATTTTATTCAGCAAACCCCTGATAAACTTTATCCGGGTGGAAATGTAAGTTGGCTGGAAGATGAGAATGAGACAGATTTGCCTCTCCAACAGCAGGTATTTCGCCTATTGGAAGAATTGCATGATGCACTTGGCGTAACAAAAAAATTTGCTGAAAAGCCAGAAGGGATTCGTGCATTTGCAGTAGGCCATCATGTCGGTTTTTCTCTCAAGCAGGAATATGGCTTATTAATTCTCGATACGGAAAAGAAACGGTTGGAATTTATTGTGGAACACCTGGAAAACGTCCTGCCAATTGTAATGGAAACGGAACGCCTCAAAGCCAAAGCTAAACTTAATGGGCACTACAAAAATATGATTCCGCCGGATTTTTAACGGGAATTCGTTATTTTGCTGCACGCTTTTGTAATTTTATTGAAATCTAATGACCCCAATGAACAAAGTCTTTGCCTGCGTCGTATGGTCTTTCCTGTTCTGCTTTGTAAACCTGGTAATCGCCCAGGAAAAAACGGATACGACTGCTGTTGTATCTGAAGTAATGGTTGGAAACGATTCGGCTTCGGATGAACCGGAAGTCGACATGTTTACGCCCATGCCGGATTCCTTCTTGCTGAGCCCTGCCCAGTTGGCTCGTGAACCCTGGATTTACAGCATGGATGAGGCAATGCGTAATCCCATGAAGGTTTATAAGCTGTCGCTGAAAAATGAACGCTTAAAAGAGTTTCCCCGGGATATATCCCGCTTCCCCAATCTTCAGATTTTGGACATGAGTCATAATAAGATTCGTCATGTCCCCCCTTCAATTGTGGATTTGCCGCATCTCGAAAAACTCATTTTGTTCAATAACAAAATCAAATCCCTGCCAGAGGAATTTCGATATCTTGAGCATCTCCAATCCCTTTATCTGGGCCGCAATCGGCTGGTACAAATCCCGAGTTGGGTAGGTGGATTAAGTAAATTACGTATTATGGATATCTCTTTCAACCACCTCACAAAGTATGAGATCGGATTGGTGGAAGGGATGATTCCACACTGCGAAGTTTCTTACTAGCGGCCTGCACAGGCTGGGAAAACAGGAAGAAAAGTATTGCAGGATTACAAAGTCCGGTGAGGTGAGTCTCGTGCTGCTCAATCCGCGATAGTCCGCAATTCTGTAGCAAACTCCAAGGAGATAGCTTGCCGGGTGGCGAGATCGTCTGTCAATTCTATGGCTTTTGCAGCACCATAGCCCGCATCTTCGGGTAGATTCCAGGCCTGTGAAAATACCGCATAATAGTACCAAAACGTCGGCTGTTGGTCATTGAAATTGAGCGCCGTTGTGATGAGTTGATTTCCCTTATCCCAATCAGTTGATTCCCTGAATAACTCGGCGAGTCGAATCACTGTGGACTGCCGGAAAGGGTCGGACTGAAAAATTAATTCCAGTTGGCTTACAGCGGTCGCGGTGTCTCCGGCGGAAAGTGCCAGTTCTGCATTCAATTCTCCAATTGAAAGGGCCAGGGCACTATCATGTTGAATGCTTTCAAGCAAGATTGTGGCACTGTCTGTATTACCTCCTTTAAAATGAGCTTTTGCCAGTTCAAGACCTATGCCCGTATTTTGGGGATGGAGACTCCGGCCATATTGTAAATTTTCAATTGCCCGTACATCTTTCATTCGGTTATAGATTTTCCCCATTTCTATGAAAGGGGTAGGATCTGTACTGTCCTGTTCGAGCAAGGGCAGAAAGTGATTCAGTGCAATATTGCCATCACTGAGGGTATCTGCATAGCGAGCAATCCGGATGCGTTCATTGCGCGAAAGGCTGCTCATTTCCCATTCTGTATTGGCAATTAGTTCTTCTCCAATAGCACTATAAAGCATGCCCAATTCCTTGGCTACGGGATTCCAAAGGGTATCGTGCGCAATCCGTAAGGTGCTCAAGTGTTCAAATGCACTATCTGATTTACCCAAATCCAGCTCCATTTTTGCGGCGTATAATCCGCCAAATGGGTCGCCGGCTTTAGCTGCCTGAAGGAAATAGTACCGAGCCATTTCCGGGACATCATGGTGATAGTAAGCCATTCCCATCAAAGTATGGGCTTGAGCCCGGTGTGAAGGGTATGATTCTGCTACATATTTCATCCGGCTCCGGGCATTCTCTACCGAATCTTGCAGAAACATGAGATAGGAATCCAGTATCAGGGTTTCAGGGCTGGGGTCCTGACTCAATAAAGACTTGACGCCTTTTGCTGCTACTTGATATTCTCCGGCACGTAGTTGATTCAGTTGTAGATTGTATTGAACAAAATAGTCCTGGACCGAACTCAAATCCATATCTGCCTCCAGTATAGGTTGTTGAGTGAGGAGTTGATAGAATAAGGCATTGCAAAAAGCGGCTGCACTGGGATGTTTCGTATCGGTTGAAGCGTTAAAAAATGTTAAGGCCTCAGCTTCTCTTTCAAATCGATGATATACATGTGCGAGGTTGCTATACACAGAAGAAAGACTCAGGTCTGCCTGCAATGCAGCTTGAAAACTTAGGATAGCAGAGTCTGGATTTCCAGCTTCAAGGTAATACAACCCGAGGTTATTGGCGAGATAAGGATTCGGCCCTCCGTCTGCCAGGCCTTTTTTGAGGGTAGCCCGGGCCGCTTCGGAGGCATCCTCGTATGCCTGAAGATTGGCGGCATTGAGGTGGGCATAGGGGAAATACTGGACAGCGGTTGCGCGCTGATAGGCGAGTAATGCATCCCGGGTCCGTTTGGGATTCGCGACTATCAAAGAAGCGAGGTTGTAGTGGGCTTTTATATTTCCCGGAGCAAAAAAGACTGCATTCTCATATCCCTCGATTGCTTCTTGTCTCTCCTGCATCACCATCGAATGGTCGGCATGCTGGAGGGCTTGTGAATACAAGGCCAGACGCGGCGTTTTCCAGGATTCATTCCCTTCTGCAAATACCAGCGCAATAATGCCTGCAAACCAGATTGTTGCAAAAGGAATCCGGCGTCCCGTAGTGAGCAGGTAATAGAAATTTACCTTTTGCTTGAGAAGCGGCATGAAATTGCCAAAGAGGTAGATGGTATGTACCAGGCCAATCGAAAAGAAAAAGATGATTGCCAATCGTTCAATCATGGATACAAAAATCTCATCTCCCTGTGAAAATACCAGGAAGAAAAAACTCAGCATGATGAGGGAAAGACTACTCAGTAAGAGCGTGAAGCTGGTATTGGAAGCAATGATTCGCTTGACGAAGTGATATTGATTTTGGGTAGTAAAAGGCATTAAGAGTGCCGAAAGCACAATCAGATGCAAGGGCTTGATGCCGAGATCAACCACAGGAGCCCAATCAAATCTGAGGTATTGAATCAGGGCAAAAAATTCAGCGATTAATAACAAAACCAGGATAGCCCCGATCAGGCGATGATCCAGTCGATTTTGACGATTAGGACGATTGGTTGCGGCAAATATGATCAGGTTGGTGGGCTCTTTCCCAATAAAAAAAAGCATAAGAATACTGACCAGGGTCAGGTAGGAAAAACTATTGGCTGACATTTGATGCCAGGCTGTCCAGCCTCCGATCCCAAAGGCAACTCCAAACAGAAATAGTAAAATCCCGGTGAAGGCAAGTACCCGATACCCTAATTTCATCCGGAGAATTCCCTCCTGAAGGACAAAGGCAAAAACCAATATGCCCAGGCCAATGGAAAATTCCAGTATTTGATGCCCTGCACCCGCATAGATTCCTTTGGTAACATCTGAGAAATGCAAAAAGAAGGCAAATAGCAGGTAAAACAAATAGGCCCATCGGGACTTGATTTGACTTGCTGCTGCCAGTAATACGCCCCATCCGAGGGCTTGTAATAACCAAAAAACGATAACGGGAAAGGGCGACGGATTGATCGGACCGGCCGTATAACTGACCTCCTGCCAATAGGCGTTCATATTGAGATCAAAGTCCCGGTAATTGTGCTGAATCGTGTTCACAACTACCGCCTCAATATGTGTGTCTGCTACCTCCCGCACTTCCAATGACCAAAACTCAGGTGCATGAAAGGCAGACATGAGTAAGGCCCCTGTAACAAGCATTGCGATACAGAGGACCCAAAATATACGCTTTGCAGCGGGAGGAAACTGGTAGTAGAAAAAATTTAATGAGAGATAGGGCAGTTTATGAATATCCATCCGTGAAGGCTTACCTGGGATATAATGCAATTTTTGCTAAAAGATACGGCAATATCCGATCCGGGATTATTTATCCAGAATTTTAGGTACTCGAAAATAAGGCTCATCTGCATCAGGAGCATTCCGGAGAATGGCTTCCCGGTCGAGATTTCCTTGTGGAATATCTTCCCGGAGTCTGTTGGCAGAATCTGTCATATGCACCAATGGCTCGACGTTCTGAGTATCGACTTCTTGTAATTTGTCAACAAAATTGAGCATTTTTTGAAAATCCTTTTTCAAGTCTTCCCGCTCTTCTGGTGGGATTTCCAGCCTGGCAAGACGCGCGATTTTATCCAGTAATTCGTCCGTGATTTTCATGTATCCTCCTTATGATTACTTTGCGCAAAGGTACATTTTTTTCTGCTTTGATAAGGGAACTCATGGTTCGACTTACAGTCGCTCCAACATTTAGGGTTCAATTGAGTTGTTAAGGTCGTGTCAGGAACCGATGACGCATCGTTTTGCGGCTAAATAATGCATCTTGTCTGCTTACTTAACATGTTACTATACGAGAGCATCTTCTTTCTAATGTCTTTAATCTTTCTTCTGGTTTATATATGAAAATCGCAATCATTCTGGGGAGTATTCGGCAGGGAAGACAAACACACCTCATTGTCAATTACCTGAACCAGCGTCTCAATGAAATGGAGGGAATTACTTCGACCATTTTGGACCTGGGCACTTTTGATCTGCCAATTTTAGCAGACCAATGGCGGAAGCAGGAAAATCCAGATCCGGCTTTAGTGAAATTTAGCGAGGCCTTGCTTGATTCGGATGGAATCGTATTGGCTTCTCCGGAATATCATGGGAGTTATAGCGGGGTATTAAAAAATGCGGTCGATCACTTTTGGCAGGAGTTTAGCCGGAAACCGATGGCAGTAGTGGCAACCGGATCCGGAAAATACGGAGGGATCAATGCCTCCTCTCAAATGCAGCACCTGGTCTTGTCCCTGGGCGCCTTTGCTATGCCGAAAAAATTATTGGTACCCCATGTCAATAAAGTGTTTGACGAGCAGGGAGTTCCTACTCAGCCGGACCTGGTGAAGCAGGTGAATGCTTTTATGGGGGAGTTGGTCTGGTTTACCCGGGCTATTGCATCAGCCCATTCGGCAGATAATTCCTAATCTTGCGGGCTTTAATTTCTAATTATTGTGTCAGTGACTTTGCCGCTTGTTCCCCATTGGTTCTGCTGAGAACTACGACCTCTGATTTTCGTTTTTGGGAATTAAGGCGAGGTCTCATTAAGTGCCAGCCTATTGCACGAAAAGTAGCACTGATCTGGGACCATTGACGTGCAATCAGGAATGTTCCGATCGTTTTGGGCAGGACAACGAGCAAATAATACAGCTGAAATATGAAAAGCTGGAAGAAATTCACATTTCGGCGCATATACAGAATCCGGTTTCGGTGGTAGTAATACACTTGTTCGGGGCTCTCATTTCCATTGCTGCTCGAAGTTTTATGAAAGACGAGTGCTGTAGGTTGAAAGAAAACGTTGTATCCCGTTCGTTTGACTTGCTCAGACCAATCTAATTCTTCGTAATAGAGAAAATAGTCTTCCGGGATTGGACCGACTTCTTCTACTACTTCTTTGCTCACCATCATAGCTGCGCCGTGTGCATAGGCTGTAAATCCTTCAATATCATGCTGGTTTCGGTCATTCTCTCCCTGCCCGATGGCTTTATTGCGGCCAGTATAAGGATTGATTTTCGAATACCCCGCATATTGTATCATGTGAGCTTCCGGAAAATACCTAATCTTCGGAGATACGATACCAACAGTAGTATTCTCCTGAAAAGGTTCGAGTAAAAACTCAATAAGATCGTCTGTTACTTCGATGTCATTATTGAGTATGAGGTAATATGCCCCGGATGCATTGCGCATACCGAGATTGATACCGCCTCCATATCCGAGGTTGGATTCGCTATGAATAATCTGTGCAGTCGGGAAATGCGCCAGAATTTCCGGACTAGGATCAGATTCAGAACCGTTATCAACTACGATGACTTCAAGGTTTTCGTAGCGTAGTTGTTTACAGGATTCCAGTAGTTCACAGGTAGTAGCAGTTTGATTAAAAGTAACTGTAATGAGAGATACGAGCGGCTGGGACTTTTCAGACATTGCGTAGAGTTATTGTGTTGCATCTTGTTCAGAAATACCATGATCCGTATGTTTAAAACGCTGATTTGCCCCTTTTAATTTAAAAAGTAGTAGTAGCATGATCAAAAAGACATACGGAAGACTCAGAAGGGATTTCCAAAATGGGTGATTAGAATAAGAATGTGAAACAGTAAAGGCCAGGGAAAACAAGGGTGCACTTAATAAAGCCGCGCAAAGGGCAGGCGAGAAAAATAAAGCAGGACTCAGGACCAGACTGGGACCTGCAAATAAGATGGGTAACCCGAATTGATATGTTGGAAAGTGAATGGATTGACTTGTGGCCCAATGACGACGTTGGCATGCGAAAATATCTGCTCTGCGCTCCGGTATAGGATATCCAGAACTATTCGCCACATGTTGGAATGTGCGATTGCGTACTTTGACTTTTATGCTGTTGTCAAAGGAAACTGTGAGCAGCTTTACAGGTATGGTTTCAAGGGCTTTCAGTGCTTCTGGATGTAAATTGTCTGTGATTACAAGAAACCTCGACCGATCTACAGGATCATCCTGTTTGAGCGCATTTTGGGCCGTTTCACCGGTTACTGCATCTCTCCTAAAGGCGGAAATCAGCACCTGAATAAGATGAAACGACTACGCGATCGGCAATTTTCATTGGCTTCTCAACGTAGCAGCCAGGGAAAATATCAAGGTAAAACAGACGATATACAAGCAACACAAAAGCAGTAGAAATTCAATTTATCGTATCACAATTCCGCATTCCCCAACTCAACTTTGTTGAGCACAGAACCCATCAATCTATCTCCCAGTCCCCGCAAAAAGGCGATGGAACTCCGGTCTGCCTGACGAATATCATCTGAGGCATTGAATACAGGTAATACCTTATCTGCAAACTTTGCCAGTTCCCAGGAATCAGCATACTGATTCAGAGAAGGGCCTTCCAGGATTACACAATCATAGGATTCGCGTAACTCATCGAGGAAGCGCTTCATGTTCTTATCAGAAAACAGCTCAGAAGGCGACTGGTCTGCACCTGCACAGCCGACGATATCGAGGCCATCTAGTCCCGTGCTGGAAACAGGGCTTTCCCCTTCCATCTGACGAGATAGATATCGCTCCAAAGCAGGTTGCGCTCCGGTAAGTTGAGTGAGTGAATTATTTTTTAGGTTCATGTCCACAATCACCACCTTTTGCTTATTCAGACTGAGTGAATAGGCGAGGGAAACGGCGACTGAGGTTTTTCCAGCCCCTTCACGCGTGCTGCTAATCAGCAATACACCTGGGTCGACAGCCATTACATCGAAGCGAATTTTTCGCATCAGCTGCTTATACATTTCTTGCCGGGGATCCGTACTGTTTCGGGCGAATAAGCCCACGAGGTCCAGATTTGTTCCTTCCAACTGGTTGAGTGGACTCAAGAGAGGAAGATGGGTAAGTCCTTCAAACCGGGACGGAAGTTTGATACTGGTATCCATATACTCGAGTACAAACAAAGCCAGCATACTGATGGAGAGTGCTGCGATTCCAGAACCTAATGCCATCAGCCATGCTTGTGAAGGTTCTGCAGATCGGGGAGGAGCAGCGGTTTCTATTTGCGTCAATAGCGTAGCGCTATTTGAGGTAGAATCGCCATTAGTAAGGGCTGTCCGGCGTGCACGTTCCAGTTGGCTTTGTGCCAATAAGAGCGCATCACGAGCGACATTTACTTCGCGCTCATATTGATCTGAAGACTCATCTGAGACAGTACCGGAAGTCATTGAGCGGGCTTGCTTATGCAAAATACCCAATTCCGCTTCCATGCTTTGAACAGCAGTCTCAGCTGTTGTCTTTGCACGCTCGTATTCTTTTTTCTCTTCACTTATTTCTTTGCGAGCCTGTGCACTGTTATTGGAGCTAACTGGCGATTCTCCGGTTATTTTCTTCTCTAGTTGATTCTTGACGAGTTGGATAGAATCCAAAATGGCCTGATCTGCATGCTGCACTTCGATACTCTGATCATTGAGCTTGCGAAGCATAGCAGTGAGTTCCAATATTTCTGTATCCCGATCATCCTGGCTGCGTGTCGCAATCAAAAAGGACTCTGCATTGCCATTCAGGCGCTCATCAAGGGCTACAATACGGGCTTCGATTGTGGCGATGTTTTGCCGCTCGGTTTCGAGTTTGAGTTCCAACTGAGCCGTTCGGGCAACGATGTTTTCCCCCGCTACGCTGTCTATAGGCATGATGGATTCCTGACGACTGGCAAACGCTTTCAGGGCTGTTTCCCGCTTTTCAAGCGCGACTTGCTTCTGCGCAACCATCCGCTCAAGGTACCGAACCGAATCAGCTGCATTCATACTCTGATTACGGGCATGAAAATCTATAAAGTCCTGACACAGGTTATTCACCGCAAAGGCAGATAATTCCGGATGCTCAGCCTTAAAACTGACTTTTAGATACTGAGTGCCCGCCTGACGTTCAATACTGATTGCCTTCAACAAAGAAGGATAATCATACCGCATCAGTCGCATCAGGGAAAGATGTTCCCGATCTCCCTCCTGACTGGAGAGAAGGGGTTGCAATGAGTCCAGTTTGAGCTGAAGCCGATGTTTCACTAGTTCTAATTCCTGTGAGGAATATTTTTCCGATAGGGAAGGATGCTGGCGGAAAGCCTCGCTTGCTTTCAAATCATGTAAAACCAGTCGATAAGATAAAAGATGGAGCACTTCGGGCGATTGGAGCTGATCAATGAGGCTTTTGATTTTTCCCTCAGCCTCCCACAATGCTTGTGAAGGGTCATCGGTCTTGGCAAAATCCTGCTGATCAGCAATTCCTGTAGTCAACTGAGCAGTAGCTTTGTAGGTCTTTTGGGTGCTGTCCGAAATTAAGTATGCAGTAATGCCTGCCACCAGGGTAGCAGTCAGTACAAGCCACTTTCTTTTGTACAAAACCCTCAAGAAATTAAACAAATCCATATGTTAGCAACGCTTAGACTACGAAGTAGGAAAATTACGAAAAAAAGGCCTAATGAATATCGGATTAGGTATTACCTGTTATTCGGAAGTTGTGAGTTGATGTAATTGGCTCTTGAATCGTTATCTGGTAAGACGTAAATTCGGATGAAATTACATCTGTAATTTCCGCCACCAGTAAAAAGTGCTGGCTGAAAAACCGATAATTCCTCCTAATAAGGCAAAAAGTACACTCGGGAATAATTGGGGAAATGAGGCTGGTGTTCCATATTCAACTTGTCGAATCCGACTTTCTGGTTTCATAGATACGAAGGAAGCGGTATTGAGTTTGTTCAATACCTGAAGATATTCCTCCAGAGCCTGCGAAACCTCCTGTACCAATGCATCAACAGCAGGATCTCCCTCGCCTCCTCTTTGTCGCCGTGTAGGATGAACGAGGATTTGCCGAACGCGATTCCCTTGTCTTTTACTCCTTTTATAACTTTTTAATTCCCACATTTTTTGATCCAATTCCTTACGCTTGCGGGCAGCCAGTTTCTCCAGTTGAATAACCGAAGATTTAGACTTGGCTTGCTCCATAAGGGTGTGATATCGAATGAATTCCTGACATAAGACATTGGTAATGAAGGCAGACTGGCTGGCCTGAGGAGATTCGCATCGAATCTGAATAAACTGAGTGCCGGGAACGCGGTTTATCTTGATCTTACGGAGTAAGCTCGGAAAATCATACCCCATATCCGTCTGGATTTGGAGAAAAACAAGGTCGTCCTGATGTCGGGGTAAGGCCGCAGAGTCCAGCAACATTTTGTAATACCCTCGTGCAGCAGTCCAGATTTCATCTCCGTAATAGGCATGTAAAGATTCTACTGGCTGAAAGGGTTCAGGCATATTCATATCATGCAGAATCAGCCGATAGGCCAGTAGGTGAATTACCTGCTCAGAGTGTACCAGTGAAATAAGGTTGGTGAATCGATCATCAATAAATCGCTGACTGATGCCTGAGGAGTCACGCGGTTCTGCTGTCCGGACAACTTCTTCCACGATGCCCGTAGAAAGTAGCGCCCGGGAAGTATAGAGACCCCACCCCAGCCAGGTAAGTAACCACATGACCAACCCGGACAGGAGGCTCGCTATCAAGATAGCGCCCCTGTTTGATGCCCAGATGTTGGATAGGTTTTGCATGATGGTGGTACAAGCTGAATACAAAAATGGGGGCTATTTTGCCCGTTTTAGGCGCTTATTCTGTGAATGGATCAAATTGCCTGATGAACCGCCTAAATCCTCCCGCAATAGGGCTTGGGCCTTTTGCTGTGAGGGAGACTTTTGGGGGTTAATCTGGTGGGGCGCTGCCTGTAGTGAAGTGACGATTGTTCAGGAAAAAATTCATGAGGGGCTGCCCTCCCGTGTTTGGAAGGGGGAAATGAGAGGTCGTAATGTGTGGTGGACGTTACGACGACTTCCAGTCGGTGTCCCTGACCTAAGAAAGAAGCCAAGTATAAGTACAATGGTATAGTTTAAATGTATCGTTAGCTTGATTTAGCAGCTTTTTTGATGGCTTCTATGAGTCTCGGGACATTTTTTTCGTAGACTTGATCTGTCAGATCAAGGGTATTGGAACTAATAAGACGATCTAGGATAGTGCCCGCGTTATTTCGTAGTTCTGTAAGGCGCGAGATTTCTGTGGTTAAATTCTGGGCATCAACATTGCGCTCCATCAAAGCATTACGGTTTACCTTTCTTATTCCTATCTGT
>CAYGTH010000039.1:21528-26814 GCA_964352745.1 uncultured Bacteroidia bacterium | reverse complement strand
CCCCCTGAAAGGCAAATCTTGAGGTTTCCGGCAATAGCTTTATAATCATATTTCGGGTCGGTATAATTGAGTAATCCCCAATACATGGTCGGCACTCCCGCAAAAGTGGTAATCTTATGTTTATGCATCAGGCCAAACACGGCGTCTGCATCAAACCGAGGGAGCAATACACTGCTTGCCCCTCTGTAAAGGGCCGCATTCATCATCACCGTCATAGCAAAGATGTGAAACAAAGGGAGTACGATCAGAAGGCGGTCTTCACTTTCCAGGTGCAACAGGTCTTTTGACAAAATTGCATTTTGCAGGAGATTGGAATGAGTAAGTTCGGCTCCTTTGGGGCGCCCTGTAGTACCGGAAGTATAAATAATCACCGCAGTATCTTCAGCACCGGTAGCCACTGTCGCGAAATCAGGAGACTGGCCTGTCATCAAACTCCCCAGCGTTTCGGCCCCTTCGATCGGTGCAGGCATATCCGGCTTGGGCATGATCATAAAAAAATGCTTACATGCATCTACTTCCTCAAAACCGGCATGGCCCATCTGGCCCATCGGCAAATCCTCTGTTCCCACAAAACAGAAATAGGCTTTTGCATCCGAATCTTCCAGGTGATAAGCGATCTCGTCTTTTTTCAACAATACACTCAAGGGTACACAAGCGGCCCCTGCCTTTAGGATTCCAAAATATATGATCGGGAAGTAAGGTAAATTCAAGCAACTCAGGGCGACTTTGTCCCCTGCCTGTATGCCTTTTGCCCGCAACCCATTCGCTACCTGATTTGCTGCAGCATTGATTTGCGCAAAACTGAGGGTCGTGTCCATGAAGGTAAAAGCAGCTTTTTGAGGATAGCGGCGTGCGCTGTTTTCGAGCAGTACGGAGAGATTCAGCATAAATTGAGTAGTTTTCCTTTTGTATGAGTTCTGAAATTACGACTTTTTTGCATTCATAATTTCATTTCTCCTAATTCCCGATAATTCGTTCCTCATGAGACTCTTCCTCCTCTTTATCGGCCTGGTCATTCTTGTTCTGATCCCTTTTTTCATCTGGGAAGATTTTCTCAATCAGATTTTTTCAGGAGACGGAGCCATTATCTGGCTGGAACAATATGGCAACTGGGCCTGGCTTGTTGGCATTGCTCTCCTTATTTCCGATTTGTTTCTTCCCATCCCCGGCACGCTGATCATGTCTGCCATGGGGTATCTGTACGGACCATGGACCGGAGGATTGCTTGCCGTAGTGGGTTCTTTTTGTTCAGGAGAATTGGCCTATTGGCTGTGCAGGGCAATGGGTAGAAAAGGTGCTTTGCGGATATTAGGAGAAAAAGACCTTGCGAAAGGGGAACAAATATTCGATAAGGTAGGTGGCTGGATTGTAGTCCTCTCCCGCTGGCTACCTGTATTTCCGGAAGTAATCGCCTGTATGGCCGGTCTTACTCATATGCGGCCCCGTGATTTTCACATTGCACTCGCTTGTGGTTCGATCCCCCTGGGATTTGCTTTTGCTGCCGTAGGTCATATGGGCGTCCAGTACCCTACCCTCGCTTTGGTTCTCAGCGCTGTGGCTCCGCCTGTTCTCTGGCTATTGGTACGCCCCGTTTTCCTCTCAAAAGCTCGCGCATAGAGAGGCGAATTCTCGTTATTAAAATTTGTCTCTCGCTCCCTAAACATTTGGAGGCAATGGTGGTTATTTTTATTGAACCCAGAAAATTTGAGAAAGCAGGCAATCATTTCATGCTAAGCGGGTAAAAAAAGTCTGATTTATTATTAAAGACGCTCAAAAATTCTCAAATTTGCAGCAGTTGTCCGAAAATGCGTAAAACTCACGCATTTATTTTTCGTTCCTTACTTAGAATAAGTCTAATTAAACTTAAGCACACATGGCGGAAGAAAAAGTGATACTGGAGGAGCTATCGGAAGATGAGCAGATCATTCAGGAAGTTACGGAGCAGAAATATAAATATGGTTTTGTTACTGATATTGAATCAGACCAGGCACCAAAGGGTCTGAATGAAGGGATCATCCGCTTTATTTCTGCAAAAAAAGACGAGCCTGAGTTTATGCTCGAATATCGCCTGAAAGCATTCCGGCATTGGCAAAAATTGGAAGAACCGACGTGGGCACATGTCCATTATCCCAAGATCAATTTTCAGGATATTATTTATTATTCTGCACCCAAGCAGAAACCGAAACTCAATAGCCTGGATGAAGTTGATCCTGAGCTCCTGAAAACTTTTGCAAAACTGGGAATTCCGCTGGAGGAGCAGAAAGTGCTATCTGGTGTTGCAGTAGATGCCGTAGTGGACAGCGTTTCGATCAAGACGACCTACAAAGAAAAGCTTGCCGAACTGGGGATTGTGTTTTCGTCCTTTAGTGAAGCCCTGAAAGAACATCCGGAGCTCGTGCGGAAGTACATGGGAACCGTAGTTCCTTATACAGATAATTATTACGCCGCTCTGAATGCAGCCGTTTTCACAGATGGTTCATTTGTCTATATCCCGGAAGGCGTTCGTTGCCCGATGGAACTCTCAACCTACTTCCGGATCAATGAAGCGAATACCGGCCAATTTGAGCGGACGCTGATCGTCGCAGAAGCAGGAAGCTATGTGAGTTATCTCGAAGGCTGTACCGCGCCTCAGCGCGATGAAAACCAGCTTCACGCTGCTGTGGTAGAATTGATCGCGATGGACAATTCAGAGATAAAATACTCAACCGTGCAGAACTGGTATCCCGGCGATCAGGAGACCGGCGCTGGTGGGATTTATAACTTCGTTACCAAGCGCGGAATCTGCAAAGGCCATCATGCTAAAATTTCCTGGACGCAGGTAGAAACGGGTTCTGCGATTACCTGGAAATACCCTTCCGTGATCCTCAAAGGGGACCATTCTGAAGGAGAATTTTATTCTGTGGCCGTAACCAATGGCCGTCAGCAGGCAGATACCGGTACCAAGATGATGCACATTGGAAAAAACACCAAGAGCATCATTATTTCAAAAGGAATTTCAGCCGGCAAAAGCGAGAACAGCTACCGGGGATTGGTAAAAATCCTGAAAGGGGCTGAAAATGCCCGTAATTTCTCTCAGTGTGATTCGCTACTGATCGGCGATACCTGCGGGGCACACACCTTCCCCTATATCGAAGTCGCCAACAATAGCGGAACCGTAGAACATGAAGCTACTACCTCCAAAATTGGAGAGGATCAGCTGTTTTACTGTAACCAACGTGGAATTGATACCGAAAAGGCCATCGGCCTGATCGTCAATGGATATGCCAAAGAAGTACTCAATCAACTGCCCATGGAATTTGCAGTAGAAGCCCAAAAGCTTCTCAGCATCAGCCTGGAAGGAAGTGTAGGATAAAAACATGAGCCAACGCATCGTCATTCACAATTTCGGGCCTATCAAAGACCTTGATATGCCAATCAAGGACTTAACCCTCCTGATTGGGCCGAATGCGAGTGGAAAAAGCTTAGTGGGAAAATTAGTTTATTACTTCCAGACCCTATGGCGTAAGCTGGCGGAGAAGACGTATTTTGATTGTGTAGAGGCATTCGAATTTAGCTGGGCTAATCACGGTAAAATTTGGGGCCAAATCAGCACCTCTGAACAGACTTTATTAAGGGAATCCATCGCCTATTTCTATGAAGTATGTGGGAACCATCGCGACAAAGAACATATTAAAGGATCGATTGAGTTTTATTATGCAAATGATCAATTTATTAGGCTAGAAATTGATCATCATATAAATCTTGTTTTGTCAGATGACATCATAAAAATAGATGAAAGCTCGCGACTGCTCTTATCAAATTTTGTTTCTGGCCTGCTCACTCAATTAAACTTTGAGGTTGCGCCTAAACTCCGTGAGTATCCTCATCAGTTCCCTCAAGACGGCAAGCAAAAAGTCAGATTAGAGTTATACAATTTCATTGAAACCAAGTTCGCCGATTTTTTTCAAATTCCGCAAAGGAGAAGCTCAATATTTGTTCCTCCAGGACGCAATCAACTCTTACGTTTCGATGTTAAGAAATTGTACGGGAAAATTTCTCCGGAAACAAAAATTTTTGATCATTTATCGAATGAGTTTATTCGGTTAATAGAAGATAGTATAAAACCTTCTTTAAAAGGAGGCAGTCTTGATTATATACCTGCACAACAAGAAAAGTTCAATCGATTCAAATCAGATTATTGGAAAAGATTCTTTGCCCAAATGAACACAGTCATTGGAGCGAATATGAGCATCGATGTTTTTAACAATGAAATACAGTTAACCACAAAAAGGGGAAGAATCCCAATAAACTTAGCCTCAGCCGGCCAACAAGAAGCGACGGGTATCTTCCTGATATTAATCTGGCTAATGAATCAATTTGAGAAGAACAAGGACACATCTTCTCTCATCTTAGAAGAACCCGAAGCACATTTATTTCCCGAAATACAACAAAACCTGGTAAACGCACTTGCCCTTTTTCTGAACGTTTGTAAAGGGAGTCAGCTCTTTATTAATACCCATAGTCCCTATATCCTATCTGCTATAGACAACCTGGTCCAGGCCGCATCTGTAGCACGCGAAAGGCCGGAATTAGCTAATGAAGTGGATAAAATAGTCTCCAAAGAGTTTTGGATAGATTATGATAAAATCGGGGCTTATCACCTCGATGAAACAGGCATTACAGACATTCGCGATGAGGAATGGCGATCACTCGGCCCTAATAAAATAGACGATTCTTCAGCAGGAATCGCAACTGTATTTGAACAATTGCTGGATTTGAAATATGCCAAGACCTAATAAAATAGCGAAAAACAAAAAGGACTGCTGCCATGCGGTGGGCAAGCAACTAGCAGCAGGGGAATGTTTGCAAAAAAGTACTGCTATAGCGCAAAATGGAAAACGGTTTGAAATACAACGAAAAAGTAACCATAAAGAGACTGTATGCAAATTAGATATCGATTGCTGGTTGCCAGTAACCGATGATAATCAAAAGAAGTGTGATGCGATGTTTATCCGCTGTTTAGGGAATGAATTCTATTTTGTTGAGTTGAAAGGAAGTGGAGTGAGTGATCTAAAAAGTGTGTATAAACAAATAACAGATACAATTGACAGAATAAAAATGGCCGGAACAGTCATTTCACTGACAGAAGGATATATAATCGGAGCTAGGATTCCAGTTAAAGCAGGTGGAGATCTCCGAAAGTTTCAAAGACAATTCAAACGTGATTATCAGGGAGAATTATTTCGAAAGTCCCAAAAACATACCAAGATCATCTGACTCAATAGTTGAATATGCTAAGTATAAATA
>CAYGTH010000039.1:1842-21518 GCA_964352745.1 uncultured Bacteroidia bacterium | reverse complement strand
TATAAATAACCTCAAATCCTCTATCGAAGTAAATGAAATCCTGAAAGGATTGAACCTGGAAATTAAGCCCGGAGAAGTACACGCCATCATGGGACCTAATGGTTCTGGTAAAAGTACACTCGCTTCGATTCTGGCAGGAAAAGAAGAATATGTAGTAGAAGAAGGAGAAGTGCTGTTTAATGGCAAAGACCTCCTCGAAATGGAAGCCAATGAGCGGGCAGGTGAAGGCTTGTTCCTCGCATTCCAATATCCCGTAGAGATTCCTGGCGTAAGCATGGTGAATTTCCTGCGTACTTCCCTCAACTCCATACGAGAATACCGGGGACAGGATCCCCTCAGCGCAGGTGATTTCCTGAAATTGATGAACGAGAAACGTCAGATTGTCGAGCTGGACAAATCCCTGACGAAGCGGGCTGTCAATGAAGGCTTTTCAGGTGGCGAGAAAAAGCGCAATGAGATTTTTCAAATGGCCATGCTGGAGCCTACCCTGTGTATTCTGGATGAAACAGACTCAGGACTGGATATCGATGCCCTCCGGATCGTTTCAAATGCAGTGAATCAACTGCGGAATGAAAACAATGCATTTCTGGTCATTACGCACTACCAGCGACTACTGGACTACATCGTTCCTGACTTTGTACATGTCCTCCATCAAGGTAAAATCGTAAAATCAGGAACCAAAGAACTGGCCTTAGAGTTGGAAGAAAAGGGGTACGACTGGTTGAAAGAAGGGGCAGCTGCCCGCTAACCTTTGAATCCAGAGAATCTCAAAGAAAATTGGAATATGGCAAGCAATACAATCGCTACTGATACAATAAAGGACCAATTCATCGCGCATTTCAGGCCGATGTCTTCCAATGGAAGCAATTGGGGACAAACCGTGCGAAATCAGGCAGAAGAAGCGCTGCAAACCCTGAATATTCCCACTACAAAATGGGAAGCCTGGAAATATACCAGCGTGAAGCCACTGGTCAGTGAGACCTATTCACAAGCGGCAGATTTCCGCCCTGAGTCTATCGAAGACTTTCTGATTCCGAATATGGAAGCAGACATACTCGTTTTTGCCAATGGAGTGTTTGTACCGGAACTCTCGCGGGTAACACATAATAGAGATACGCTCACCGTCCAGCACCTCAAAGGAATGGATGCGGAAGCGACTGCGATTTTCGAGCAATATTTCGGGCAATTGGTACCTAGCGATACGGATATTTTTGCGGCAATCAATACGGCATTTGCACAGGAAGGGGTGATGGTACATGTCCCGGCCGGTAAAGCAGCCCCCACTCCCATTCACATTATTCACCTCGCAGATGCGCAGGCAGAAAATATCGCAATTCAGACGCGTAATTTGTTTGTAGTAGAAAAAGGAGCAGAAGCCAAGATCGTCGAAAGCTTTCACACCCTTTCAGCAGGAAAGACCCTCCGAAATGCGGTAACTGAGATTTTTGTGGGAGACAATGCGGGGCTGGAATATATCAAGCTTCAAACAGAAGGAGATTCCTCCTCTCAAATTGACCGTACTGAAGCGAAGCAGGGAAATGATTCTCGCTTTGCTATCCATACGATTACCCTCTCAGGAGATATGGTTCGCAACAACCTGCATATTCACTTAGATGGACAGCACGTAGAATCCAATCTCATGGGCGCTTATTTGCTCTCGGGAACACAGCATGTCGATAACCACACAGAAGTGGATCACAAGCTCCCGAATGGCTATAGCAACGAATTGTATAAAGGGATTACGACCGATCAGGCTACAGCCGCATTTAATGGGAAAATCCATGTATTTAAGGATGCGCAAAAGACCAATGCATTCCAGTCCAATCGCAACATTCTCCTGTCCAATGAGGCCAATGTTTACACCAAGCCTCAGCTGGAGATTTATGCAGATGACGTAAAATGCAGCCATGGTGCTACAACCGGTCGACTGGACGAAGAAGCCCTTTTTTACCTGAAAGCCCGCGGCATCAAAGAAGCCGATGCCCGGATTCTCCTGATCTATGCTTTCGCTACCGAAGTAACAGATCACATCAGTATCGAAGCCGTTCGGGAATATATCTCCGGACGCATTGAACAACGATATAGTTAATCGGGTTCCGGACCCTTATTCCGGCCAGAAAGGAGCGAAGATATGAAGTTGCATAGCCCGGAAAACCTCACGGCATTTGATGTCGAGACCATACGTAAAGACTTCCCTTCCCTTCATCAGGAAGTGCATGGGAAGCCACTCGTATATTTTGATAATGCAGCCACTTCCCAAAAACCGGTACAGGTAATCGAGCGGATCGATCGCTATTACCGCTGGGAAAACAGCAACATCCATCGCGGCGTACATTTCCTCAGTCAGCACGCGACGGATGAATATGAAAAATCGCGCGAAAAGGTCCGTAAACTGTTGAATACAGAGCACCTCCACGAAGTCATATACACGAGCGGTACCACTCAGGGAATCAATCTGGTCGCACAGTGCTTTGGCCGAAAGTATGTATCTGAAGGGGATGAAATCATCATCTCCCACATGGAGCACCACTCCAATATTGTGCCCTGGCAGATGCTCTGCGAACAAACCGGTGCCATTCTCAAAGTAATCCCCATCAATGAAAAGGGAGAGCTTGAAATGGACGTCTTTCGCACCTTGCTGAATGAAAAAACCAAAATCGTCGCCGTTGCGCATACCTCCAACTCACTCGGTACAATAAATCCGGTAGAAGAGATCATTGAACTCGCACACCAGATAGATGTACCGGTCCTCCTGGATGGCGCGCAGGCAGTCCCCCATACGACTGTAGATGTTCAGGCACTCGATTGCGACTTCTTTGTCTTCTCAGGTCATAAGCTATTTGGGCCTACTGGCGTCGGCGTCTTGTATGGCAAGGAAAAATGGCTGGAGGAGATGCCCCCCTATATGGGAGGCGGCGACATGATTGACAAGGTGAGCTTCGAAGGAACTACCTATAACGGACTGCCGCATAAGTTTGAAGCAGGGACGCCCAATATAGCGGGCGGAATCGGCTTAGGAGCTGCCATTGACTATGTCGAGCAAATCGGCTATTCGCATATCGCAGCACACGAAGCCAATCTGCTGGAATATGGCACAAACCAACTCGCTGCAATCGAAGGAATTCGACTGGTCGGAACAGCGGAACACAAAGCCAGTGTTATCTCTTTCCTGATTGGGGATATCCATCCCTATGATGCAGGAACGATCATGGATCGCCTGGGAATCGCTATCCGGACGGGACATCACTGTACCCAGCCGATTATGGATTGCTATTCGATACCGGGTACCATGCGCGCTTCCTTCGCATTTTACAATACCTATGAAGAAATTGACCGGATGATAGCCGCTATCGCGCAGGTCAGACAAATGTTTGGATAAACCTGAATCCTATGAACTCCGGAACCCTCAAACAGGAAAGTATAATGAATCCTGCTGAAGCAAAAGCGCAGATCGTTGCGCAAATCAAAACTATATTCGACCCGGAAATCCCGGTAAATATCTACGAGCTGGGCCTGATCTACGAGGTTACAGTTGAAGAAACGGGCAAAGCCCATATTCTGATGACACTCACCGCGCCTGCCTGTCCGGCAGCAGAGATTATTCCGGAAGAAGTAAAGGAAAAGACCCTCGTCGTAGAAGGAATTACGGAGGTAGAAGTGGAGTTGACCTTTGATCCTCCCTGGGACAAGGAGATGATGTCCGAAGAAGCACTGCTGGAATTAGGGTTTATGTAGTTTGGAGATTTGCTACTCCGCCGTTACTTCTAATGCCACCCAGTTCCCATTGATTCCGAGCATCAATGGACCACTAACCACAGAAAACAGAATGTGGTAGGATCCCGGTTTTTCTGGCATTTGCATTTCAATCGTGATCGCTGCCGAGTCAGCCAGGGTATCTATTCCAAGCGGTGCTTCCAGATGCATTACCATGAGCGGCAATTCAGCCCCGTATAAGTGATATCCAATCCCCAAAGGGAAGTTTAGTCCTTCCACACAAGAGACTGCTTCTGAGTATCCATTCAAAAGCCGCAATGGAATCTCAACCCGTTTCCCAGCAGGATACCGCAGTACAGCCGTATTTGTCTCAATCTTAATCCGGGAAAATGCCTGAAAATTATCAAGGGTTCGGTAGTAATAGTGATCCCCATATTCGGTAACCAGGGTATCTGCAGGCATGGGCCAGGTCGAAATAAAGCAAACCGACTTCCCTCTTACCTGCTCTTCGGTATCTCCCATATCGTATTGGGTTCTATGATAGGTAGCAATATTCAGGCTGTGGGCAACCTTGCCTGTGTAGAAGGAATATTTTGCCGGTAATTGAAACGAATTGCTGAATACAACGGGTTTCCCATCGGCAATGGAGTCTATCTGAGCAGCCCACTCTGGCCACCCGTGGAATTCTTTTCGGATTTGGCGCAGCGGCGGGAAATAATCTACGACCAGATAAATTCGCAGGGCTAGCATGATAACCAAACTCGGTATCATAAAGCGCCATGCCCACCTCTGCCGTGAGGGGTTCTCAGTTAACCAATAGTAGGCAAGCCCCAGAAGTGGTAGTATTGCCGCTGCAGACCAATTCGCCTCAATATAGGTTCGGAAAGTCATTACAAATAAGAAACAGAATACCCCGATTGCCGTTACCTTCCAGGCTCTCTGCAAATGGGAACTTGTCTGCTTAAGAAAGGCGGCAGGCAAAATCAGAACGCCCATCAGAGGGCCTGTTAGCAGCAGTTGATTCAGCAAATAATCCCAGGTAAACAGAAACTGATAGCCGCCTCTTTCCCGGCTCAGCAGGTGCCAGGTGAAAGAGGCAAAGTCGTTCGCTTTCAACCACATGAGATGCGGTAGGTACAAGAAACAAGCAAGTATCGCCAATGCCCAGAAACTCCTACGTTTCAACAAAGCCAAATGGGAGAGCAGGGTAAAAAACAAAACCATGATCCCTTGGTATTTGCTGTACAGGATTCCCACAATTGCGAGTAGCATCCAGGCGGTATTTATCCAGGTATCATCGTCAGCATAGAATTGGTAGCGATAAAAAAACAGGGCCACAAAACACAGCATCGCAGCATCCGGTGCGGCAAAAAAGCCAGCGATATGAACGCCTGCAACAGAGAAAACCAACGCAAAGAAGAATGCCGGATTTTTCGGCTCCACCATTTTGAATAACAACAAGAGGGTAATCCCATTCATCAGAACCGGAAAAAGGCGAACTCCCAGTTCTCCCGGCAGTAGCCATGTCCCCAATTTGATCAGCACGGCAATCATCGGAGCATGCTCGGCATACCCCAATGTTAGTTCATGGCTATACGTCCAGTAATAGGCTTCGTCATGGAAGAGCTCCGTACTTACAGCCTGAATGAGGTTGAGCAAAACCCAGGCACCTAAGACATATAAATGAATGGAGGGAATGCGATTAAAAGCGGCTCCATATTCCTTTAACGAAGACATTGCCGAACTTACAAAAAATTGCGGAAATGCATGCTCACTCCTTAAAAAACCGCATTAAGGAGGTTCCTCGTTTGAACTTATTCTCAAAAAGCCTATCTTAAGGCTTAGGATAATTCTCATTATCGGACATTATCCAATTTTCAATCATTTCTATTTGGAAATGACACGTCCCACAGTCATTTTATAAAACGCTCTCATGTCAGTATCAACTCCAACTGAAGTTTTCAGCCTGAGCTCCAGCCAGGTCGCCAGTGCCATTGCACACAACAAAAGCCTGAATCTCAGCCCCAGCGCGATTCGCATTATCCAACATGTTGTTTGTGTGGATATCACTGGCGAATTCGATGAAAACACCGTACGAGGTCTCAATCAGCGAGATTACAACGAGGTATTTATCAAAAACTTTATCTTACGGACCCTTCGTGCAAAAGGGCAAACAGCTCCCACTACCTGGGACGCAGTCGTATCACTGGTTACCTCTGCTTCGAATTCCGGTTTATTTACAGAATTGACAAATCAACTTGGGAAATTAAATGACGAAGTGATTTGGATGATCGCCAGCAGTCTTAAGGATCAAGGCGGGCACCCCCTTGCCATCCACCTTACAGGAGACTTTATCGGGCAAAAAATAAACGAAAAGACCTTAGCCTTCCGCTATAAAGCTGATCTTGATCACCCCTATTTGACACAGGTTGCAGGGGAGAAAGTGGTGGTGAGTAGCGAACACGATAGTCGGCGCACAAATGGCGTATTCCAGGTAACTCAAACCGTACCTCATACGGAGTTAATGGTATTCTTTGGTCCCAAAGCTTTTGAGAATTTTGCCGGACTCAAATCTGCCATTACGAATTCGCTTGCCATTCAATTTGCCTCTGTAGTCCCACCAAAGGTACCGGCACGGTCGGCAAGTACAAAAGCGATCGACAAAAGTAACATTTACTATTCGCATCCCATATTCGCCAAGGCTGTACAGTTGAGCACAGGCGCACCTGTCACGGGTAAAATGGATGAGACAACCGTAAAATTCATTGCAGACTTTCAGGCAAAAAATGGATTGGGAGTAGATGGAATCATTGGAAAGGGACAAACTCTTCCTAAAATGATTACCCATCTGGAGAAACTAGGCCTACAGGAGGCGGCGGTATTGCTGATTATGGGCTATTACAATATGTGGATCACAGAAGAAACCATGATCTTCTTTTATGCCAGTGAGCAAAATGTAAAAGTCATTGTCAATCGATCAATTGAAGGTCTGGACATGATCGCCATTGGAAAAACCGCATTTTCGGGATCTGTTACGAGTAAAGCTATTGACGAATTTGTTCAAATTATTTACCCGATGGCAACTCCGATCACTGAATATGATAGAGGAACCCGATTCGTAGGTAAAAAGATAATTGCCCATCGAGCATTTTTTCCTCATTTAGATCGGGCGAATGCATATGCAGTAAAACACGATTTGTGGATGAGTATTAATAGTTCCTTTCGTGCTGAAGGTGCCAACATAAGTGGTGCCATTGTAAGGCAGGCCAAAACCTCTAATCATGAAGCAGGTTTTGCAATTGACTTTAATTTCTGGACAACCAGTTCCCCCAGTTCAAGCGTAATTTCCAAAAGACTCAAGAAGGCAGAATCTACCTGGCCCCCTTCTATTCGAGAATATGTCAAGGACATACGGGGAGATGAAAGACTTCGATGGGGAGGGGATTTTAATGATCCTGTTCACATTGACATTCGCGTCAATAAAACAATGGATGTGTATGATCCTCTGTATTACGGGTCTCAAAATGCCTGGAACTTATACCTTAATAATGGTACCCGTGCGATCGACTTCAGCATAGATGATGTAGCCTGCGACCACTGATGCATACCACTCAAAACAAGGTCGGCGGGGGCTGATAGGGGAGAATCAGGCGTGCATCATCATTTTGGACACGTCCTACCTGATGGGAAACCGGATAAGCTCTCATGAGATCAGCCTCATAGGGGCGTAGCAGCATAGCTACCAGTTCTTCTGGGTCAGCATGCGGATTGAGCCAAACCTTCGCCGCATCCCCCGATAAGATGGCGGGCATTCGATTATGAATGTCCGCCATCAGTTCATTTGGTTCCGTCGTGATAATCGAAAAAGATTCGATCCAATGCCCATCCGGGTGCTGCCATCTATCACTGATCCCAGCGTAGGCAAACAGGCTTTCATCTTTGAGCGTAATGCGATATGGCTGTTTGCCCGCTCCGGTTTTTTGCCATTCGTAAAAGCCGTCGGACAGCACCAGGCATCTCCCCTCTCTTACTGCTTGCCGAAACGCCGGTCTTTCCAGTACAGTCTCCGCACGTGCATTAATGGTTTTAAAAGCGATGGACATATCCTGCGCCCAACTGGGAATCAAGCCCCACCTAAAGGCATGAATGCGGCCAGGGTCCTCCTGCGGAATCACTGCTGCATATTGTGAAGGGGCAATGTTATAGCGAGGTGCCAGACTCAAGGTCAAGCCTTCAGGAATCAGTACTTCCCGGTCATCGGGCAATTGGGTTAAGGTATATCGGCCACACATAGGTTAGGAGAAGAAAGATGGAAGAAGAAAGATAGTAGATAATTGATAACAGACTTTAGCGGTTGGAGGTTAGACTTTGGGATTTAATCGCCGAAATTTTCATTCTGATTCCCCCCTTTGGACGCAAGGTAACTAAGGCCTCTGGTTCTGGTTCAATTGATTGTATCAGGCTAAGTTCGAACCTTTGCCCGAGGCTGGCCAATACAATTTGCATTTCCATCATAGCAAAATGATAGCCGATGCACATGCGAGGCCCACCTCCAAAAGGGAAATATTGAAATTTATGCATCTTAGCCACGGCGCCTGCTTCAAATCGTTCAGGCCTGAAAGTCTCTGGCTCTTCCCACCAATCCGGATGTCGATGAATTTCGTAAATCGACAATAATATATTCGTATTTGCCGGTACGTGGTAGCCCCCGATTTCAACATCTTCCTTAGGTCGACGGCCGACCATCCAGGCGGGGGGATACAGCCTTAAAGACTCCTGAATGACCTGCTGGGTGTACACCAATCTGGGCAAATCCTCAAAAACAGCAGGTCGCCCTTGCAACACCTCATCCCATTCTTCCTGAAGGCGAGTAGCTACCTGTGGATGTTTTTCCAGCAAATACCAGGTCCAGGCCAATGCATTGGCTGAAGTTTCATGCCCCGCCATAAACATCGTGATCACCTCATCCCGCACCTGAGTTTTATTCATCTTCTCTCCTGTTTCAGCGTCTTCAGCTGCCAATAACATGGAGAGCAAATCATAATGGTCAGTAGGTTTTCCTATTCGCCCTTCAATAATTTCATAGATCACAGCATCAATCTCCGCTAAGGCATTCGTAAATTCCCGATTGGTTTTGGGCATCAGCCACCTTGCTAACAGTAACAGGGGATTGGTCATGGCTTTGATCCCAAAATCATTGAGTAAGGTAACTGGCTGATGTATCCGATCCAGATTGTCTCCGATGCTTGTGCTGAACAAAGCCTGCGTAACGATTTCCAACGCGAGGCGGTTCATCTCTAAAGCGACATCAAATTCTACTTCCGCCTGATAGTGCCCCTCCCAGCGATCGATATATCGAATACACATCTCGCTCATATCAGCCGTAATAGCCGCCAGTTTTTCACGATGAAAAGCAGGTTGCGCAAGGCGGCGTTGCCGAAGCCAGAAGTCGCCTTCACTTGTAAGCAAGCCCTGCCCCATGAGACGTCCCAATACTTCATATCCTCTGCTCTTGATATATCTCCGATGATCTGTCTGGAGCATGTGACGTGCTGCATCCGGGTCCGTCATAATAGCAACCCTCGGACCCCAGGTATTCAGCATAAACAAATCACCGTGCGACAAGCGGCTTTGATGTACAAAGCCTAAAAAGTCTCTCCGGATATCCAGTAAATTCCCCCAAAACCAATGACCGCTTACTTTAGGGAGTCTCTGATTTTCGATTTGTGCACCAGTTGATTTCGCTGCCATAGATACTTATGCATGAGTAGTTTAGGTTGATTAACTAAGTCAAGCTAATAAATATTATGGCCTTGTTCAATACCGATTTTCCAATCAAAATAGGCTCAACAAGTACTTATTTTATTATTAATCAATTCAACTGGCAGAAAAATTCAACTTATCATAGCTTTTTTGAGCTTATTCTTCAAAAAATGAAAATATATTCCTATATTAGTTCCTGTGTCTCGCTCTTGGTCCCTGTTTGTTCATTTGGACGAACCTGTTATCCCGCTTCATTATGAATTCACCTCAACAGTTGTATGAGCAGTTGGACTTGTACCTCAATGGTATGATGGAGGCAAGTGAACTCGCTGCTTTTGAAGACAAAATCAAGACAAATAGTCGTATCGCAGCAGAGCTACAATCCTTTCAATTGCTTCGCAGGGCACTGACTCCTTCTCGAAAAGTTGCAGCAGCTCCCTCACATCAGAAACAACAAATTACCTCTCCCGCTTTTACTTCGAATGAAGAGGC
Source organism: uncultured Bacteroidia bacterium (assembly GCA_964352745.1). Lineage (GTDB taxonomy): Bacteria > Bacteroidota > Bacteroidia > J057 > J057 > CAYGTH01. The sequence continues at coordinate 11,549 of CAYGTH010000039.1, read as the reverse complement.
ATCTAATTCGGAAACTCCAGATGCTTCTCGGTCCCGGGTGGGTACGCATGCACTATCGATTTTGGGAATTGTGTTACTGTTTGCCCTGGCTATTTATTCGGTTAAGTTTCTTCAGCCTAATAATGCCAACGAGGACCTCTTTTCCGCCTATTTCAATCCTGTTTTTACAGTTGATACCTTTTCAAACCATCAACCGGAATGGACACAAGTAGAAAAATATATCGAATCCCACGAATACATCAAGGCGATCCCGATTCTTGAAGAATTACTCCGACTATCCTCCTCTCAGGAAACAATTCAAGCTCATTATTATCTTGGAATTTGCTATCTGGCAACCAATGATCCTGATCAGAAGAAGGTGATTTATCACTTAGAGAAGGCGGATTTACCGGATAACCCAGAGCACCTGACCGTTCAGTGGTACATGGGATTGGCTTACCTTAGATATGGAAATACCAGCAAAGCTCGCAGTTTCTTTGATCGGCTGTCCAGTCATTCTCAATTTAGCAAGCACGATACGCTTGTGGACTTGATTGATAATATGAGATAGGAATGCGGCTCCCTAATCGTTAAGGCCATGGAAGGCTATGCCGACCCTAGCAGATCACCTAAATCATCTTCATTCAGGGACTTATAAATGTCTTCCTCAACGGCAATGATATCATCCGAAAGTTGAGATTTACGCTTCTGTAACTGAAGAATTTTTTCTTCAATACTTCCCTGCGTAATGAACTTATAGTAGAAAACCGTTTTCTGCTGACCAATTCGGTGAGACCGATCAACTGCTTGATTCTCTACTGCAGGATTCCACCAAGGGTCCAGAATAAAAACATAGTCCGCAGCAGTCAGGTTGAGTCCTACTCCACCAGCTTTGAGGCTGATCAAAAATACCTGTATGCTCTTATCTTCCTGGAAGGTATCAACTTGTTCTTGTCGGTTTCGCGTACTGCCATCCAGGTAATTGAATCGGATACCTTCTTCTATCAGGTCATCGCGAAGCAGGTGAAGCATTTTTACAAACTGGGAGAAGATCAATACTTTGGAACGTTTGATCAGGACCGTTTTGAGCATCCTTTTGATCTCTCTGTATTTCCCCGAATCCTTTAAGGAATAATTTTCCCGATCTACCATCATAGGGTGAATAGCGATCTGCCGGAGCTTTTGGAGTCCCGTAAGAATATTCAACTTATTCCTTTTCCAGGTTCCTTTATTAATCAGTTCCATCAGGTAATTGCGATATGAACTCCGGGTTTCTTCGTACAATTCCCGCTGCGAATCCACCAGTTCGCAATAGTGGAGTTTTTCTATTTTCGGAGGTAAATCTTTTTCCACTTGTCGCTTTTTACGGCGAAGGATAAACGGATAGATGATTCGTTTTAGCTTAGCCGACCGCTTAATATCTTTGTCTTTCTCGATCGGCTGTACATAAAATTTCTTAAAGAAGGACTCATTTCCCAAAAGTCCGGGGTTGAGAAAGGACATTTGCGACCAAATATCCATGACCGAGTTTTCAATAGGGGTACCCGTGAGGGAAAGCCGATGGCGGGAAACCAGTTTCTTAACTGCCTTCGCCGTTTTAGATTCTGGATTTTTGATCATCTGACTTTCATCTAAAATCACATAATGAAAGGGGAAAGTCTTCAAAAATTTTATGTCCTGACGCGCAATCCCATAGGTGGTGAGGATCACATCAAAATCTGTAAAAAACGCAACATCCCGCTTGCGGTTCACACCTGTATGGATATGAACGCGAAGTTGATCCGTAAACCGGCAAATTTCATTTTTCCAGTTTGAGATTAGCGAAGTGGGCATGATAATAAGGGATGGGCTTTCCACTCCTGCTTCCTTTTCTTTTTGTAAAAGACTCAGGGTCTGTAGGGTTTTCCCAAGGCCCATATCGTCGGCCAGGATTCCCCCCATTCCATGCTCTTTCATAAAGCACAGCCAATCCAGGCCCCGGGCCTGATAACTTCGCAGGGTCGCATTCAAGTGGACAGGTGGTGCGACCTCTGCAACCCGGTCAATCCCGTCAATAGTGCTGACTAATGCTTGTTTATTTCCGTTTGACGGAAAATTCAATAGGGGCGCCTGGTATTTACGAATACTGAAAACCTCTTCACTTTTTTCTTCTGAAACTTCTAACAAATGCTGATAGTCAGAAAACCAGTCTTCTGGCAAAATCGCAATGCTACCATCAGGAAGTTGGTATTCGCGTTGATTTCGGAGGATATGTCTCCGGAATTTGATAAATGGAATCTGAAATTCGCCAATTACCACGATGGCCTTGATATCAAACCAGTCTCCTTCCTCTACGGTAGAGATTATGATCTCAGGGCGATCCAGATTAATTGTGTGGGCTACGCCTTCCTGCTCCACTATAATCCCCATTGCTTGTAAGGTAGCAGTGTGGGTCGAGAGCCATCCCAGCCCCAACTCTTTAGGAACATATTCCCAGGTATTCAACGCATTGGGTTGCGGAGCAATCTTTTCCAGTGCATTTCGGATTTCAGCCTCCTGACGGCAATCTCTGAAAATGCGAAAAAAACGATATTCATCTCCTTCAAATTCCATAATGGCTTTCTTTCTTCCTTCCTCTCGAAAAGGAAATCGAAAACGCCCATATGAGATTTCCCGGATAAAAGACAGAGCGGTTTCGCCTTGTTCTTTCACCAATAGTGAAAAAGCAGGAGACTCCCGAACATCGATGATATCAAATCCTTTTGCAAAAACGTCGTACTTCTCGACAATTTGGGTTACAAATTTCCGATAATATTCTTCTTCTTTCTCACGAGGAATCGCGATAAAATCCTTTTTAATAAAAGGTCGAAGCTTATTTCCATCCAGCTTTTCCTTAAAGGTAAACAGTTCCCCGTTCAACAACATCCAGGCGGGTGCACTGCATATGATAGCAGCACCCTGATGTTGAAATGCTATTTTCTCATCCCGTAGCTTGATCGTAGGAAAATACCGGGTAAAGGTTTCTTTACGGCGAAAGTGGAAAAGGATACTCGCTTTTTCACTGAGCATATTCACCCCTTTCTGAGCAGGATACCCATCATTCCCCATCTCATACAACTCTTTGCCCCACAACATGGGAAGTGCTTTGCTCAGGTGGCGTTGTATAAAAGCATTGACGAGTTTCTTGACTTCCCCAACCAGCTTACCCGTAAAGAAGGCATGGGGCTCCCGGTAATTCCCGCCAAATCGTTTAATAATTTCCTTTGGCGTGATTTCGTTTAGTAAATTGATCAGCTCGTAATCATCCGATGCCAGGCCCGAATCAAAAGCCCGCATATTATCAGGATATACCCCTTGATGAACCAGGCTTAACTGCTCTTCAGATAGATGTTGAACAACATGCGCGGATATCAGGTAGCCCAAATACTCATGGTGATATAATGCATATACCATTTGGAACGGTTGCGCCGGGTCTACCAATCTCATACTAAAGCCAGATCAAGTTTTATAAAATGCGTAATTTCCTCCGAAATGAATCCAAAAGAAGCTTGAAGATACACAATATTTTTTATGATCACGGAGAATTCATATAAAATCAGGCCTATCTTTAGCATCATATCATCCATCAGCCCAATTATGTACAAAATTTATAATTTCATATTATCCCCGACGCTAACATGCCTGTTTTTGATTAGTAGTCAACTTACTATTTCTCAATCGATTACAGTAGAAAGTAGCGACATGCCACAGCGCAACCAGATATATCGCCTCAGCGTGGGAGACTCCATTCTCCAGGTAGATCCTGGCCAAACAGGCCCGGATTACACCTGGGATTTCAGCAATCTAAGTGCCGTTGTTCAACAGAAAGACAGTTTCCTCAGTGCAAATGATGTCCCGCTGACTATCCGTTTCTTTTTCCCACTCTCACTGACCTTTCCAAGTGATAATTCCCTGGTTCAGTACATTGCTACTCCAGATAGCCTGGGCGGAATAGCAATAGGATCGGGGTTTCAATTTAATGAAGTGAAATCCAATGTGATGCTGGGGCACGGACTCGGGGCTACGGTACAGGGAATTCCCCTCGCGCTTCAAAATACGCCTGCCGATACGGTTTATCGATTTCCCCTAAATTTTGGGGATATAGATTCTGCTTCATCTACTGCCGAATTTGAATTTCCGGGTGTAGTTTATTATCTGCAAAACAGGAAGCGAATCAATGAAGTGGATGGCTGGGGAACGATCACAACTCCTTATGGGACCTTCGATGTATTGCGGATAAAAACCCGAATTAGCGGACGAGACAGTGTACAACTGGATACCTTACAGGGGTTTGCGATTGATGTTCCAGCCAGTACCGAATACAAATGGATTGCCAAGGGAGAAGGCGTTCCTATTCTTCAGATCAATACCACTACTGCTGCACAAACCGAGATTGTCAATACGATTTTGTATCGCGATTCTGCCCGTGTGGGAGTACCTGTCGTGAGTATTGAGCCCGACCTTCGGAAAGATATTCGGGTGTATCCGAATCCGGCTAGTGAATTTATCCGAATTGAATCTCAGCAAGGATTGGGGCAAAATGCTCAAATCAGTTTATTTGAGACCTCCGGAAAGCTAGTTTTACAGCAAGTCCAGGCTGGAAACGAGACGGAAATAAGCATCCCAGTTCAAGGGCTTCCACAAGGAATTTACCTCCTCAGACTCACCACTGAGACAGGTGTATTCCTAACCAAAATCCGTATTGACCGCAACTAATGGATTAGGGGTTGCCTCCCTCTTTGAGTTTTTCTGCATTCTCCACCATTCGGAGTTGATCAATGATCCCATCCAGGTCGCCATCCAGGATTCCATTGAGGTTGTGGATGGTCAGGTTAATGCGGTGGTCTGTTACGCGGCCTTGTGGAAAGTTATAGGTTCTGATCTTGGCACTTCGGTCGCCGGTAGATACCATCGATTTACGCAGGGCCGATTCCACACTTTTACGTTTGGCCATTTCGATGTCATAAATCCGGGAGCGAAGGATTTTCATGGCTTTATCCCTGTTTTTGAGCTGAGACTTTTCGTCCTGCATCGAGACAACAATCCCCGTAGGAATGTGGGTCAACCGAACAGCGGAATAGGTCGTATTAACGGATTGCCCTCCTGGTCCGGAAGCGCAGAACGTTTCGTCTTTAATGTCTGAAGACAGGAGTTCTACGTCATACTCCTCCGCTTCAGGCATGATGGCAACTGTAGCAGCAGAAGTATGAATCCGACCCTGGGACTCCGTACTTGGCACACGTTGAACCCGATGTACCCCTGATTCAAATTTGAGGGTTCCAAAAGCATCTGTTCCACTGATTCCCGCAATAATCTCTTTGTAGCCACCGGAAGAGCCTTCCTGAAAACTATTGATTTCCAATCGAAACCCCTTTTGGTCGCAGTACCGCTGATACATCCGAAACAGGTCGCCGGCAAACAAACAGGCTTCATCCCCCCCTGTTCCTGCCCGCACTTCCAACAAGGCATTCTTACTGTCCTCAGGATCCTTGGGTATCAACAAGATTTTGATTTCTTCTTCCAGGGCATCCTTACGCGGTGCCAATTCATCCAATTCTTCCTTGGCAAGGTCCCGCATCTCATCGTCAGTCTCCGTATTGAGCATCTCCTTGGTAAGTTGCAGGTTACTCAGTACTTCCCGATATTCAATGGTTTTATTGACAATCTCCTCTAATCGCTTGTACTCAATATTCAGCGATTTGTAGCGCTTCATATCCGACATCACCTCAGGGTCAATGATCTCCTGTTTAACGTCTTCAAATCGGGCTTCTATGAATTCCAGTTGGTCCAGCATAATCGTTCGGGTTATTACCGCTTATAAATCCTCACCTCATGTTCAAGCAGCAAATAAATAAATTCTTTACTGAAGTGCACATCCCGGAGTTCAGAATCCCCAGGTACTTTATATTTTCGATGTCGTCCACTCGGTACATGTTCGACCCATATTTCGGTTGAACTAAAACAAATCAAGAGTTGATCTGCTAAGGCAAACCGGTTCCACCTGAATCCGGCATCAAGTAATTTGGTATATCTAAATACACCAAAAAAGTCAAAAACAGAAAACTGCTGCTTACTTGTATCGCTGATCCAGACTTCGTTTCCGTCATTTAATGCAATCTCAACAGGAGATTCCAGATTTCCAGCACCAAAATCCAGTCCCCCAAATCTTTCGACAACCTCTCCGGCAAGGTTGAGTTTATATACCCGATTATCCAGTTGATTGAGCACAAATGCTTCTCCTGTACCAGCCATATCAAATCCTTGTGGGTAAATCTCATCCACATCAATAAAAGCTCCAGGTGCAGGTGCCATCGCAAAGAAGTTAACTTCCCCCAGTATCTGAAAATCAGCACTTAGAATTACCAACCTCCGGGCAATGTCATCCAGCAAATAGATATTCTGCCGATTCCGTGCCGAGGCATTCACCAAATTCAAAAAACCTTCTGATCGATTGCTTTTTCCGCCAATGCTCAACGTAGAATCATAGGCCCATTGTACAAAGTACTTATGGGCTTTACTTTGAGTTGCTTCGAGGAGAATCAAATTTCCTTCTGAATCAACTTCCAGCGAAGCCATGGCAGGCAAATCTGCAACAACCTGGACCGGCTGTACAAATAACGAATCTCCCGGCACCTGCGCAATGCCAATACCCAACAGCAAACCGGCTGTCAACATGTATTGATACAGGTGGAAGTATATCTTCATGAAGATTCTATTTCTACAGCGCTTTTCTCAGTAATTGGGAATTGAAGAAGGTCAACGGATTCGGCGCTTACTTTCAGGTATGAAAAGAAATTGATCCAGTCTCCCAGAAAGACTGTATGTGTTTTTTCGGTAATCGCTTCCTTCCGCAGAATATGCCGATGCCCAAAGACCAGGAAATCGATAGCAGGATTTTCCTTGAGCATACTTCGCGAGTGCGCAATCAAAAATTCCTTTTCTCCTAAAAACGAGTTGTCCATTTCGCGCTTATAGCTACGGCTTAGACTGGAAAAATAGCTCGCCAGACCCATACCCCAATCTGGATGAAGCAAGGAGCGGTAGGCCCATTTGCTAACAGGGGAAGTGAATATTTTCCTGAGGAATTTATATCCATGATCTCCGGGACCGAGTCCGTCTCCGTGAGCGATATAAAAAGTCTTCCCAAATAATGTTCTTGTTATCGGCTGGTGATACACTTTGATTCCGATTTCCGTACTGAAGTAGTCCCGATACCAAAGGTCATGATTACCAGTGAAGAGGTGCAAGGTGATTCCAGCATCTGCCATTTGGGCCAGTTTGCCCAATACCCGAATATAGCCCTTCGGTACGACATGCCGATATTCAAACCAGAAGTCAAAGATATCACCTACCAGATACAATTCGGCGGCATCAGGCATAATGCGATCCAGCCACTTCACAAAATGGTTTTCGCGGACCAAGCTCTCCGCTTTGGAAGGAGCGCCAAAGTGAAGATCAGAAACGAAGTATATATGCTTGGAATCAGTCAACAGATTGTGAATATGGGTCAAACATACAGGAGCCGGCCAACATAAGCGGACCGGCTCCTGATTAACAGATGCCTGAGGGAATATCAGGCGTACCTATTTTTCTGTTCCGGATCGTCCCGGATATTTATTCATCAATTTCAATACTAATGGTTTCCCCGCCATCTTTCTTAAGGGAATCAGGATGAATGCCATTTGCAGGTACGTTGGCGCTATCTTCTTTCGCAGGTTCTTCTTCTGTGATGAGTTGACTTTGCGCTTCTGGAAAAGGACGTTTGCCGATCAAGCGAATCAAGTCATCTTTAAAGATCACTTCCTTCTCCAGCAATTCTTGCGCTATTAACTCGAGGTCATCCCGCTTATCGAGCAAGAGTTGTTTGGTGCGGTCATAAGCATCATCAATGATTTTCTTTACTTCTTCATCGATGATCTGAGCCGTGGCATCAGAATAAGGCTTACTGAAATTATATTCTCCTTCGTCCTTTCGGAAGGATATCTGCCCCACTTTCCTATTCATCCCGTACAGGGTAACCATTGCGTATGCCGTACTGGTAATTCGCTCCAGGTCATTCTGTGCACCGGTAGAGATATCTTCAAAAATGATGTCCTCAGCAGCTCTTCCGCCCAGCGTCATACAAATGGTGTCAACCAACTGAGCCCGGGTATATAGGTATTGTTCTTTGGGCATATACTGAGCATATCCTAATGCTGCTAATCCACGAGGGACAATCGATACTTTTACAAGCGGATTGGCGTGCTCAAGATACCAGCCAGTTATCGCATGGCCCGCCTCATGGTAAGCAACTACCTTCTTCTCTTCCGGAGAGATAATTTTATTTTTCTTTTCCAATCCTCCAATCACCCGGTCGATAGCATCCTGGAAGTCGTCCATTTCGACAGATTCCTTATCCTTACGAGCGGCAATCAAGGCGGCTTCGTTACAGACATTCATAATATCTGCTCCTACAAAACCAGGCGTCTGTGCAGCGAGGTTGCCGACATTCACTTTGTCAGATAGCGTCAGACGCTTAAGATGTACTTTGAAGATCGCCTCACGCCCTTTAATGTCCGGACGATCAATGCCGATCTGTCTGTCAAAACGTCCGGCCCGCAGCAGTGCAGGGTCCAAAACGTCAGGACGGTTAGTTGCAGCCATTAGGATTACGCCTGTATCACTGCCAAATCCATCCATTTCAACCAATAATTGGTTCAGGGTATTTTCTCGCTCGTCATTTCCACCGGTTACATTCATCCGACCCCGGCTACGCCCCACAGCATCAATCTCATCAATGAAAATGATACAAGGTGCCTTTTCTTTGGCTTGTTTGAACAAGTCCCGCACACGAGCGGCTCCTACTCCCACAAACATTTCCACGAAATCGGATCCACTCAGAGAGAAAAACGGAACGCGTGCTTCTCCTGCTACTGCCTTGGCCAACAAGGTCTTACCCGTTCCTGGAGGGCCTACCAGCAATACGCCTTTAGGAATATGTCCTCCAAGCTTAGTAAACTTCTGTGGATGCTTGAGAAATTCGACTACCTCCTGGACTTCTTCTTTGGCCTCTTCAAGTCCTGCAACATCATCAAAGGTTACATTGACTTTGTTCTCTTTATCGTATAGGTTGGCTTTGCTCTTTCCAATGTTAAAAATCTGGCCTCCGGCACCTCCAGCACCCATTCTTCTCATGAAGAAGAACCAAAGCGCCACTAATAAAGCAATCGGTAGCAAAAAGGTCAGAAAACTCGTATAGTCAGGCTCTTCTTCCGAAGAATACACGACTCCGGTAGCGTCCAAATCTTTTATGAACTCATCTACTGAACTAATTTGATACGTGTATTGAGGGCCTTTACTGGTTATATTCTTTTCGCCAGAACGCTCTGCGGACTCCACGCCATCGTCATTCAGGAAGACTTTCACGTCCTTATTATTGACTATGACCACTTCCTCAATATGTCCTGCTTTTTGTAAAGCCCTGAAGCGATCGGATTTGATCTGGGAGGAACCCTGCTTCGTAGGAAAATAGAAAAACGCCAGTACAAAAAAGGCAATCACAACCAGATATATCCAATAGATATTGCTGTTGATCCCGTTCTTGGGCTCGCGGTTCTTATCGTTGTTATTATAATCTGCCATATAGCTCTTTTCACTTCTTCAAGCCCATTCTGGGTTGTGCGGATACTAACTCAAATGTACGCTTAATTGTTATCTATACCAATGCCGCG
>CAYGTH010000039.1:0-1742 GCA_964352745.1 uncultured Bacteroidia bacterium | reverse complement strand
GCGGCAGTCATTAGTTGTTGGAATATTTTCCCGACATTGGAACTGTCCTTATTTTGCACACTGAACCTTTTAATGACTTCATCATGTATTTGCTTGGTTACGATTTGGGCAGTTCCTCAGTCAAAGCGTCTATTATTGATAGCAAAACGGGCGAGTGCATCGCTTCTGCTTTTAAGCCCGAGCGAGAAATGCTCATTTCCGCTCCTCATGCCGGATGGGCAGAGCAATCTCCTGCGACCTGGTGGCAGTACCTGGTTCAGGTTACAAGAGCTGTTTTAGCAAAAGCGGCTGTTCCGGCTGACCAGATTGCCGCAATTGGTATTTCGTATCAAATGCATGGCCTGGTCGTAGTGGATGATGCTCACCATTCTATTCGTCCTTCTATTATATGGTGTGACAGTAGAGCTGTGGAAACAGGTAAAGAGGCCTTGTCTGCATTGGGAAATGATCGTTGTCTCAAACATCTTCTCAATTCCCCCGGCAACTTTACTGCATCCAAACTCAGGTGGGTACAGCAAAACCAACCGGATGTATATGAGCGCATCCATAAAATGATGCTACCGGGAGATTATCTGGCAATGAAAATGACCGGAGCGATCACCACTACCCTATCCGGGCTTTCGGAAGGCATCTTCTGGGACTTTCAGGAAGAATCTATTGCAGATTTCCTCCTCGATCACTATCAAATAGATGCTTCTCTGATACCGGATATCGTTCCCACTTTTGGCGACCAGGGGAAACTGCAAGCGGAGGTCGCCGCCGAACTGGGCCTCAAAGCAGGTACCCCCATCACCTATCGTGCAGGCGACCAACCCAATAATGCATTCTCCCTCAATGTCCTTAATCCGGGAGAAGTAGCTGCTACTGCCGGCACTTCCGGGGTTGTCTATGGCGTAAGTGATCAGGCAAAATCTGACCCCAAATCCCGGGTCAATACTTTTGCTCATGTCAACCACAGTCCAGCGGCTAAACGACTTGGTGTATTATTATGTGTCAATGGAACCGGCATTTTATATAACTGGCTACGGAGAAATGTGAGCCAGGCCACCATTAGCTATGAAGAAATGAACAACATGGCTGGTGATATTGAGATCGGATCGGAAGGACTATGTGTCTTACCATTTGGAAACGGCGCAGAACGCATGTTGGAAAATCGTGAAACAGGAGCTCAGATTTCCTACCTGGATCTCAATCGCCACAATGACGGACACTTGATCCGAGCGGCACAGGAAGGAATTGCTTTTGCTTTTCACTATGGCATGAACATAATGAAAGAGATGGAAATCCAGCCACAGGTTATTCGGGCAGGAGATGCCAACTTGTTTCTTAGCCCTGTTTTTCGGGATATGTTGGCCGGCGTAACGGGCATTCAGATCGAACTCTATAATACAGATGGTTCAATTGGAGCAGCACTCGGAGCAGGTATTGGCGCAGGAATCTACGCATCACCGGAAGAGGCCTTTAATAAACTGGAATGCCTGGAGGTAACGGAGCCCAATGTAGCAGAAGCTTCCAACTACCAGGAAGCTTATGAGCGGTGGAATGAAACCCTAAGCCATTTGTTACGGAAATAAAGTTTTTTCCAGCTGAAATTTGTAAGCGCTCAGCAAGTTGAGGAAAAACCCTCCTGCTACTTTTTACCGCAAAAAGTAGCCAAAAACTCCAAACGGGCTAACCAAGGCCGGCGCACTTGCCATCCCCCGGATCGAGTCCGGGGCAGGCTGCGCGCGCCCGTTTAATCA
>CAYGTH010000038.1:0-27116 GCA_964352745.1 uncultured Bacteroidia bacterium | reverse complement strand
CTGGCCCAATCAATTGTAAACGTTTGATCGTCCAGGGTGACAGTTGCTTTTCGTTCGCGGTCGAATACCAGGACATCGAGTGCGAGGATTTTTACATTTTCCGTGCTGCCTTCGATTCGGTTTTTACCGGGATCAAGCCGGAGTTGTATTCGGCTGAAATCCAGGTATTTTTCCTGGTCATAAATAGTAGCCCAATAATGCCTGGCTGATACGCCGGGATGTGCAGTTCGGAAATCTATTTCCCGAATTCTATGCGTTCCAGGGCGCGCTTTCCGGGCATAAAAATCAAATAACGGTTGCCAATCGACACAATCTGCTCCCGATTCATCCGAAATGTCCCACCAGTGCCCCTTGCCCGGTTCCTCATGATATTGATAGTCTTTGTGAAATTTTTTGAGAATTTCCAGGGCGCGATACGCCTGCTCCGGCTTCACCACCCGATCGGCCCCTCCGTGTATGACATATACGCCTAATCCTTTGAGATTGGTGAGCATGGAATCGGTGAAGCTGTGGTTCTTCGCCCGGTCGAGCATAGGAGGATTGCTAAGACCTTTATCCTGAAAATAACGTCCATAATATGCCCCTACCCGCAGATAGCCTGCACTGGGGCCAATTGCCGCAAACCGTTCCGGATACGTCGAGCCCAATACCCAGGTACCGTGCCCACCCATAGAATGTCCGGTCAGATATACGCGGTTGGGATCTACTTTGAGTTCTTGTTGTGCCCGGTCGAGCACTTCCATTGCGTCGATTCTGCCCCAGTCCTCCCAGTTATATCCATAAGGCCGTCGATTGGTGGGAGAAACAATATGGGCCCAGCTTTTGGGATGGTAAGAACCCGCCTGATTTGAGGCTTCCACATTGGCACCATGTACCGAAAGTACCAGCGACTGTGGCCCCGGATCAGTAGCAGGCTTTACGGCGTAATACTGCACACTGCCATCGACAGAACTCCGGTAGGTTCGGTTATGCTGTTTTTGTCCATCTTTGATCGCGATAGGGATACCTGAGTTCCCCAAATGAGGATGATCTTTTTCCAAAATTCTCAGAACAAGGGTCATCTTACTGTCCGCCTTTCTGCCCCAGCCATTTGCCTGAATCCGGAAAGGAACCTTCTGAACGCTAAAGGGCGGCATGTATCCTACATCGGTTACGACTTCATAATCGGTATGCAGGCTGGACACAATTTGAAACGGCTCAACGGCTTTTTCCTGGGCATTCATAATCACTACTGCTCCCCACATTTCGGAATTTTCGCCGCTGATGACATCGGGTAAGGTTACATCTGCAAAGTTGAAATTCAGCCCTGATGACCCAGGATGAAAGTTGACTTTGAGTCGCCCTCGGTTACATTTGAATAGAAATTCGTTCCAGCCCTTTTTAAGTTGAATGGGCATGAGATAAAAGTTGAACTGCGGCTCCCAGGACTCAAATTTTTCTTTGGCCTGATAGCGGTTTCCAACGCGTATTTCTCCATTTACATAGACCCATTTGGTAGACATATTCTCCATAAATACGAGGCTGTCCCGCTCCGAATGGACACGGGCATAGATATAGCCGCCGCGTAGTCGTCGGTCCTGAAACCAGCCGGTAGAGTCGGTTTCAATGGTTTCCCACTGCTGCGTTTCCCCTAGTATTTCAACCTCATCTCCTGCTTTCGGTCGCTTCCAGGCACCCTTGATCAGACTCCCTTCGATCGGATCGATATAGAGAGAGGAGCGAACATAGGAATTGATCGTGGGAATAATCAGGCCTTCTTCGATACGAATGACTGAGTCCTGCGCCGATATCCGGGCTGGCAAGAGAGTCAATAATAATAAGGTGAAATAGATAGACGAAGCGATTGAATAGATACGCATGGGCCAGGGGAAACAAGGTGAATGTTATTGAATGGGTTCAAGATAAGGACTTCCAGATAATCCATCCTATTTAAGCCTGCTTGAAAATGTATTTTTTTGATGAATCCCAAGAATGATGACTGTCAGCAACCGTTTAGGTATTAATTCTTGCAGTTCGATTTATTAAATAATACGAAAATGGTTTATTATGTAAATTGAACCTTGGTGGGTGGGCATTTTCTGAACGTGTATTAAGGTTTTCTATCAAGCCAGAATCACATTGGGCAACCCATTTGCCTACCCTTTTAGCCTTGATTCACAGGGAGTCATTTTACTCCTGGGTTTTTAGGTTGGAATGACTGTATTATTCAACATGTGCTATGCGAAAGTTTTCCTTCTTTTCTACTTCTCATCATACTTTGCGAAATTGGAAATGGGGAGTGGCACCCCTCTTTTTTCTATTCCTTGCTTTTGCTCCCCTAACTCCTCCGATTCCGGGCCTGAACAATGCCGTAGCGATTGATAAGTTTCTGAATAATAATCTCCCAGCAATTACGCCCTGGAATGGAGGCGCTATTACCTGGGGAGTGAAACCCGCTTTCCCCAATTTGACTTTTGAAGATCCACTGGTGATTACGATGCATCCTCAGCAGGATACGATGTTTGTTGCCTCCCGCCAGGGCCTGATCGAATATTTTGAGAAAGACCCATCCGTAAGCAATAAAACTACCTTATTGGACCTGAGTGGAGAAACGGCTGTAGTCTGGGATGGCGGATTTTTAGGATTGCAGTTTCATCCGGAATTTGGACAGGCAGGTTCCCCCAATCGCAATTATTTCTATGTGTTTTATTGTGGAAAAGGACCAAATGGAGAAGCAGGACCTGCAAACCCGATCGCCTTTACCTGCGAAAATAACCCCACATATGAAGGGGCTTACATGTTGCTAGAGCGATATGAAGTGCAAGACGGAACTCTCAATGTAGTCGCCAACTCAGTACAGACAATGATCAAGCTGCGCTTGTATAACTCCACGCACCGGGGTGGGGGATTAGCGTTTGGCAATGATGGATACCTCTATCTGACGCTGGGAGAGCAGGCGCGATATACAACTTCACAAAATATATTTTCCAACTTTGAGGGAGGCGTGATCCGGATTGATGTGGACAGTGATGGAAATACAGGGCATGCCCCGATCCGAAAGATGGGAGTTCAGACGGGAAATGCCGATGAATTTACCGGAGTAGGGTATTTTATTCCCAATGATAATCCCTGGCAGGATGCTACCGGGGGCTTGTTTGAAGAGTTTTGGGCAATCGGAAGCCGGAATCCGCATCGAATGACGCTTGATGCGCAAACCGGTGATCTCTGGATAGGTGAAATTGGAGGCGGACAACGCGAAGAAATCAATGTGCTTGAAAAAGGGGCTAACTATGGTTGGCCAAAGTATGAGGGGATGCTGCAAGGTACAACCGGGGCCTGTGGGTCCAATACCATGACATTGGGGCCGGGAACCCTTACCTCGCCGGTCGTTGATTTTCTCCGGACAGAATCCAACTGCATCATTGGGGGATATGTATATCGAGGCACTAACTATCCCACACTGGACGGCGCCTACCTGTGTGGAGGCTATTCTCAAAATCGGATTTTTGCCATTGAGAAAGAGGTAAATGGAACCTACACCAAAACAGTATTAGCCAACTTTACGCCGGGTGGTCTTATCACATTTGGCCAGGATCACGAAGGCGAAATCTATATGGGCCGCCAATCCAATAGCACGACACTTTACACATTGGATGGCCAGGGCGCAGGGCCACCCGCTCCTCAATTTCTCTCCCAAACCGGAGCTTTCAGCGACCTCACTACCCTTACGCCGACTCCTGGCGTCATTCCCTATGACATGATCGAGCCTTTTTGGTCGGATGGTGCAGATAAATTTCGATGGTTAGCGATTCCCAACAACGGAACCCATGATACCCCCGCAGAACAAATTAAATTCTCAGAAGAAGGAAATTGGGAATTTCCGGCAGGAGCGGTGCTGATCAAACATTTTGAATTGGGAGGCCAGCGCGTAGAAACCCGATTTGAGGTCCTTGGGGATGATGGCAAATATTATTACCTGACTTATAAATGGAATGCAGCAGGTACCGATGCCGAATTGCTTTATGGAGGAGAAGACAAAACTTATACCGTTGGGGGACAAAACCAGATTTGGCATTTTCCGGGAAGAGATGAATGCCTGAGTTGCCATCAGCAGGCAGCAGGTTCTGTATTAGGGGCTAAAACCCGACATTTGAACAAATCAATTGTCTATCCCAATACGGGACTCTCTGGCAACCAACTGGTAAGCCTGAGTCATATTGGTGCAATAGATGCCAATATTAGTGATCAGGATGCTGCCGGATTCCTTACCGTTTCTGCTAAAAATGACGGAACCGCCAGCCTGGAAGACAAAGCCCGGTCATACCTGGATGTCAATTGCTCATATTGCCATCAGCCCGGAACCGGAAATCGAGCGAATTTTGATGCACGACTATCGACCCCCTTATTTCAGCAAAACCTCATCAACGGAGCTGTGATTGATCCCCTGGGAGTTGTCGATGGAAGGGTAGTAGTGCCCCAGCAGGTAGGGAAATCTATTTTACATAATCGGATCAACTCCCTCCAAACGGGAATTGCGATGCCGCCGATTGCCAAAAGCATAGTAGATGCAGCAGGAGAACAATTGATCGTTGACTGGATTAACAGCCTTTCCAATATTCCCACGAATACCCTCACTCCGGTGGGCGATGCGAGCTTGCTGCCAGGAGGCTGTTACGAGTTGACCGAAAATCAGGGAAATGAAGTCGGGGCAACCTGGTACAATGATCCCATAGACTTTACACAAGATACCCGGATTACCTTTAGCATTTCGCTGGGGAGTAATGATGCAGGGGCAGACGGTGTAGCAGTCCTGTTTCATACGGAAGGGGCTAACCTGGCGCCAGCTGCAGCAGGTGGAGGCTTTGGTGCCGGAGGGATTACCCCTTCGCTTGGAATTGAGTTTGATACCTACAACAATGGAGGGAATGACATTGGGAGTGATCATATCGCGATTTGGAAAAATGGTGACCTCAACCAAGCGTTGGCAACGGCCGTTTGTGCAAGCCCCCTTTGTGCAAATATCGAGGATGGGAATACGCACCAGGTCGAGATTTTATGGGAAGCAGTTCCGCAACGTCTTACCGTATATTTTGGTGGGAATGAACGGATTCAATATCAGGGAGATATCATTCAGACTATCTTTGGCGGTAATAATTGGCTCTATGTGGGCCTGACAGGCGCTACGGGGGGCGCTACCAATCAGCAATTGGTGTGTAACCTGAATTTGCTGGGAACGACTCCACCCCCACCTGTCACGCCAAACGGAGGGGGGCTCAGCGGAACCTATTTCAATAACATGGACCTGACAGCCCCGGTATTCACCCGTATTGATCCGGCAATCAATTTTGATTGGGGAACAGGTTCTCCCGATCCGGGTATAGATGACAATACCTTTTCGGTTCGCTGGGAAGGGGGAATCGTTGCTCCTTATCCTCAACTCTATACCTTCACGACGCAGACAGATGATGGGGTAAGACTGTGGGTAGATGGGCAACTCCTGATTGATCAGTGGGTCAATCAAGCACCTACTGACCATTCAGCTTCCATTTTTCTACCTGCCGGCCAACTGGTTCCAATCAAAATGGAATACTTTGAAAATACAGGGGGAGCGGTTGCCCAACTCAATTGGAGTGGCCCCTTAACTGCGGCTGCGGCTGTACCGGTGGGCAACCTGTTTCCGGTAGGGACAACTTTCCCGGTGGAATGGCTAAGCCTGACTGCACAACGTGAAAATCAAGGCGCGATGATTAAATGGAGTACGGCTACTGAAATTGATAATGACTTTTTTAGTGTTGAAAGATCTGCTGATGGCCGCCGATTTGTAACGTATGCGAAGGTCCCTTCCCGTGGAAATTCTGCTGAGGTACAGTCCTACACGAGTTATGATGCCAATCCGATTCCGGGTATGAGTTATTACCGTATTCGCCAAACGGATCTCAATGGACAGTTTTCATACTCGCCTGCAATTGCGCTGGTGTTTGAAGGATTTCAACCTGAAGTTCGGGTATACCCCAACCCGATCGCCCGGAATATGGAATTGCAAATTCAGATGAAGGTGCCTAAGGCAGAAACCCTTCGGTTGGATTTTTATAATATCCAGGGACAGCAAATACATTCTTTGCAGGTGGAATTGTCTGAGCGACAGGAGCGGACTCAGGTACCCATTGATTTCCTGGCATCGGGTATGTACCTGGTGCGGATTTTCGGAGAATCCTGGATGAGCAGCCATAGAATAGAAGTGAGGGAGTAGGAAAGAACCGTTTATACAGGAAGAAACCTCATCGGATTTGGGCAGTTAGTAGCGTCTGAATTCGATGAGGTCTTTTTAATGGAATCAGCGGAATCAATCCCGAACCCGGGTAAAAACTGGAATTGATTTTCAAATAATCGTACTTTGGCGGCTCGCTTGCACGCAAAAACCCGATTGACTATGAAATTCCACCTTGTATTATTTGTTTGTTTGGGACTCATATGGGCCTGTAATCCCGCTTCTCAGCCTGCTGGAGATGTAGGGCAGACCGAAACGCCTGTAGGAGAGGTTCGCTTGGATATTTATGAATCAGTAACCCTGACAACGGATATTTCGCAGCTTTCGGATTCGGAGAAAAAAATGATTCCCATCCTGATAGAAGCTGCCAAGATCATGGACGATCTGTTTTGGCGGGAAGCCTACCCCGATTCTTTACGGGTAGATGAATTGGGCCTTTCACCCGATGCGCGCGCTTTTTTGAAAATCAATTATGGCCCCTGGGATCGGCTGGATGGAAATATTCCCTTTATAGCAGGCGTAGGTCCCAAGCCTGCCGGGGCGGGCTTTTACCCGCTTGATATGACAAAAGAAGAATTTGATGCGTTTGAAGATCCCAACAAAGGGAGCCTCTATACTTTGCTCAAACGGGATAAGCAGGGCAAATTGAAATGTGAATGGTATCACGAGGCATTTGCAGAAGAAGTCTCTGCTGCCAGCAGTTTGCTCAAAGAAGCAGCAGGCCTGGCAGAAGACGAGGGGCTGGCACGATACCTTACCCTAAGAGCAGAGGCTCTCCTCACAGATGAATATGACGAAAGCGACATCGCCTGGCTGGATATGAAAACCAATGGGATCGATGTAATCATCGGCCCCATCGAAAACTATGAGGATCAACTCCTGGGAAAAAAGGCGGCTCATGAGGCCTATATACTGGTCAAGGACAAGGAATGGAGTAAGCGGCTTGCACATTATGTTTCTTTCTTGACCGAATTACAGGAGGGCCTGCCGGGGGATGCGAAATACAAAGCGGAGCAGCCCGGAACGGATGCCGAATTGAATGCCTATGATGTGGTCTATTATGCCGGGGATTGTAATGCCGGGAGTAAAACCATTGCGGTGAATTTGCCCAATGATGAGGAAATTCAGAAAAATAAAGGTACCCGCCGTTCGCAACTCAAAAATGCGATGCGCGCCAAATTTGATAAAATCCTTATGCCAATATCCGGGGTGCTGATCGATGAGAACCAGCGTAAGCATATCACCTTCGATGCCTTCTTCGCCAATACCATGTTTCATGAAGTGGCGCATGGTCTGGGTATCAAAAATACAATCACCGGCAAAGGGACTGTCCGGGAGGCCTTGCAGGAACAAGCTTCAGCTTTGGAAGAAGGAAAAGCGGATATCCTGGGCCTGTATATGGTTACGCAGTTGTTTGAAAAAGGAGAACTCAAGGAAGGGAAATTGATGGACTACTATGTGACCTTTCTGGCCAGTATCTTCCGTTCTGTTCGTTTTGGCGCTTCGAGTGCACATGGCCGGGCAAATATGCTGCGGTTTAACTATTTCCAGGAAGCAGGCGCCTTTTCACAAGATCCGACTACCGGAACTTACCGGGTAGATGCTGATAAGATGCAAGCCGCGATGGGTTCACTTTCTGCGCTGATTTTACAACTTCAGGGAGACGGAGACTATGCGGGGGTCAAACAATTGATGGAAACAAAAGGAACGATCGGCCCTGATTTGCAGGCGGATTTGGACAAACTCGCTGCTGCTGGTATTCCCGTAGATGTCGTTTTTGAACAAGGCGTATCGGTGCTGGGATTGTAGAGGGAATTAGAAAGATTTGTAACTGCTTTTTTGATGAACTACAGAACACTTGGAAAAACCGGATTCTCCATCTCTGAAATCAGTCTGGGTACCTGGCAGGTTGGCGGAAAATGGGGCAACACATTTGATGACGCAAATGCAGATCAGATCCTGGATACCGCGATCGAAGCGGGCGTAAATTTTATTGATACGGCCGATGTATATGAGGCGGGCTTGAGTGAACAAGCGGTAGGACGTGCTTTGAAGCGGCATAGCGGACGGATTTATGTAGCAACCAAATGCGGCCGACAATTGCAACCTCATGTCAGTGAGTCGTATCAGCCGAAGGTACTGCGGCAATTTGTCGAAGATAGCTTAAAGCGACTCGATATAGAATGCCTGGATTTGATTCAATTGCATTGCCCACCGACAGAAGTCTATTATCGACCCGAAATCTTTGAACTGTTTGAGCATTTGAAGGAAGAGGGAAAAATCCTGCACATGGGCGTCAGTGTGGAGAAGGTCGAAGAGGCCCTCAAAGCTATCGAATTTCCTAATGTAACCACGGTTCAGGTCATATTTAACCTGTTTCGCCATCGCCCGGCAGAGCTGTTTTTTCAGGAGGCGATCCGGCGTAATATAGGCGTGCTGGCGCGTGTTCCCCTGGCAAGTGGTATGCTCACGGGCAAACTCAGTAAAATATCCACTTTCGCAGCGGGAGACCACCGTCAATTCAACCGAAACGGGGAGGCATTTGATAAAGGAGAAACGTTTTCGGGAGTTGACTTTGAGACGGGTTTACAAGCAGTAGCCGCCCTTCAGCAACTATTGCCAGCAGACATGTCTCTGGTACATGCAGCACTCAAATGGGTCCTCATGCACGAGGCTGTCAGCTGTGTGATTCCGGGTGCTTCCCGTCCTGAACAGGTCGTATCTAACCTTCAAGCCCTCGATGTACCGGATCTCACATCGGAACAACTAGCTGGAATCCGGGAAGTCTATGATACCTATATCAAAGATCCCGTTCATTGGCTGTGGTAGCAGACAAAATTGTTCGATGTATGAGTATTGCGAATACCCTATTGTCTCATAAATCGGCCGATGTAGTTCGCACCTTGCGTCCCGACTAATTTGAGTTGATACATCCCACTTGCCAAGTCTTTCATGTCAAGATAGTAATGATCCTCAATTTCGGAGGCAGCTATTCGCTTTTTCAAAATCACCCGTCCATGCATATCCCGAATCGTCATTTGATAAGTATCGCCTGGATCGGGTACAATCAAACTTACCCAAAGGTGATCCGATGTGGGGTTTGGGTAAATAAGTAACTGATCTGCAAAATGACTGGCTTTGATTTCGATGACTTCAGAATAAGTGAAAGTGCCATCAAAATCTACCTGCCTGAGTCGGAAATAATTGGAGGGAAGCATAACAGAAAGGTCGGTATAGGAATAAGCCTGGAATTCGGCCGTTGTGCCTGCTCCGCCTACTTGTCCGATGGCCTGGAAATCATTTCCTGTTGGACTTTTCTGCACTTCAAAGTAGGCATTATTGAACTCACTCGCAGTCGTCCACTCCAACAGAACCTCATCAGGCTCCAGCATTTCCCCTTCAAAATTTATCAACTCAACCGGAAATGAACCGGCTCCATTGGAGGCATTTGGGGTCGGCGTCGTAAAAGGCACAAAGATAGGAGCCCCATCTGTTGACCTCCCTGCTGAGATGTCATCTGTCTGTACCAAAAAGCTGAGTGAATCCACCACATGCGTACTGTCTCCATTGATCTGAAAAAGACCAATTTGCTCTCCGTTGCTGCTGAGTTTTATATCTATATGGAGGATGCCCTGATCCAGTTGTTCATCGCACCAAAGCAGGAGAAAACCTCCGGGCTGGATGGTAGTTTGCAGCGGAGAGGTAGTAGGAATTTGATAAGAGGTTGTCTTATTCAAATCATCTGTGATGAACAGGCCCCCAACATCTACGGCGGTAGCACCTCCATTGTATAACTCTACCCAGTCATCATATTCCGAGGCTGCATCTGAATTGGTATTCGTATTTCCGGCGAGGAACTCATTGATGAAGATATCATTAATATAAGGGAGGATATTGCTTGAGCCTGGCGTAGGGGAAGTAAAAGTCTTAAGCTGCCCGTAACCATCGGGATACCTGCCATAGGAAATATCAGCAACCTGAGCCGGATACACGAGGGTATCTACGGTTGCGACATCAGATCCTAAGATGTCCGTAAGGATCAGCTCTCCTCCGGCATTATTCAATAAAAAGGGAAGGTGTAATATCCCCTGGGCAGTTTGATTATCTGCCCACAGGAGGAGAAAGCCCCCCGCAGGGATCGTCGTAAGGCCCGGATCTGTAGCTGGAATCTGCCAAAGTGCAGGCGTATTAGGATCATTACTGATATACAAGCCCCCAATATCTACGGGCTCCTGTTTTGCATTGTAAATTTCTATCCAGGGATCATTTTCCCCATTATTATCGGTAATCGAGGTAGCATTAATGCCCATCACTTCATTGAAAAATAGGTCAGTAGCAAAGGGAATAATATTCGATCTTCCGGGAGTAGGCCAAATATATTCGCGGAAGGTAGCTCCGCCATCAGGTTCTCTGCCGGTAGAGATATCTGTTATTTGTGGACCGAATGTGATTGTTTGTACATACGCTGTATCTGTACCCACGACCTCCGTTAAGCCAATTTGCTCGCCACCTGCACTTAATTTAAAATCCACATGCAAAGGGCCTTCCTCGGGATCATTATCTGCCCATAAGAGAATAAAACCTTTTCCGGGAATTGTTGTCTGTGCGGGTATTGTATCTGTGATTTTCCATTTGAGGGGATTGCTTAAATCATCGGTGATAAACATGCCTCCTATGTCGACAGGATCAACCTCATCATTATAGATTTCTATCCAGTCTGCATAGGCGCCTGATTCATCTGTTGTATCGCTCGCATTACTGGCCATGAACTCATTGATATACAATTTGCTGAACAGGAGATCATTGGGCAGGCCTGGAGTAGGAGCGGTGAAGGTCGTCATCAGCGTGTTTCCATCAGGGAACCTGCCAGCGGATACATCCGCTGTTTGTGCATCAAAAGTTAGCGAATCCACAACTTCGATCAAGGCATCTACGGTTCGGGACAGGCCGATTTGTTCGCCTCCTGCTGATAATTTGATATTGACGTGTAAGGGCCCTTCATTAGGCTGGTTATCTGCCCAGAGGATCATGTGACCCCCGGGAGCAATTGTCGTGGTAGTAGGATCCGTAGACGGAATTTGCCACTTCGTGAGATTTGTCAGGTCATCAGTGATGTACATTCCTCCTAAATCTACCGGCAGAGCGCCCCCATTATAAATTTCAATCCAATCCTCAAATGCGCCTGATGCATCCGTAATACTCGTAGTATTACTGGCGAGAAATTCGTTGATGAAGAGTTTCAAAACAGTATACGCGCCATCATGAGCGGCACTCCATTCACTGGCGTTTTTGACCCTTGATCTGATGGTTAGACTACCCACCCCAGGCACTGCAATGGGGCTACTGTAGACGACCGCAGTGGGAGATATGGTCCCATTAGGAAGTTTGGGGTCGGATCCATCCGTTGTATAATAAATTGTACCGCCGGCATTCGGGTTCGTCATTTCCAGAGTAAACCCTGATGTTACCGATCCCCCTTCTTTATTAAAGAGAACCGGATCAAGGTCCGGATAATATCCCTCATACCTCAGCGCAGTGAGGAATCGTGCGACATTGCCATTCATCAGGCCATCCACACGGGTTACTTCCTGAGACCAATCGCTTTTGGTTCGGGTTTGCCCATCGTCCAGCCCATCTCCCCATCTTGCAGATTCTGCAATGATGGCGGTTTCGATAAATTGATTGATTGCTGACCAGCGTGCTCTTGAAGCATCATCAGTAAGCGGTCCACTATTAAAACACTGGAGATACACCCGATCCGCAAATAATTGCATGAATTCTGAATTAACCCTCAGGCTATGCCATAGCGCAGCAATCGGACTATTGCTTGTCGTGGTAGATTCGAATTCCGGATGGACCCACGCACCCTCATTGGACCCTTGGGTTACATCCCAGGACCATTCTCCATCCCATGCGAAATAGTTGAACGGTTTGGCAGGGACATTTCGGTTTCCACCATAGAAATTATTTCCGGGCCAATCCGACATTCCCATCATCCAGGTAACCATGAGATAGTCGATGTACCTTTCAACATCTATGTATTCTTTGGCTTCGTTATAATTAGCCTGGAGGGTCATGTCCCTTGGAATCAACGTATTTATCAGGTAATTGTATCGGGTAGGATCACCGCTTTTTACCTCATCGTGATTCAAGGTCATCCAATCCGTGAAATCCCCGCCGAAATAGGCTACCAAAGACCCGGCATCCATCCTGTGAACAGGATTATAGAGCCCCCAATACAGGCCGTTTATATACAAGTGCACGAAAGTACCCCGTGAACCGATCCCCGAAGCTGCTAGTTGAGATGACCTGTACCACTCATCTCTTGTATAAGCAGTTCTGTCAGGATTCCAGTTCCTGGCCCAGGAGCGATTATTGCCGCCCCTTAATACGAGCTTGGTATCGTCAAATTCGGTAGTTGCTGAAACGCCCGTTATCGGATTGGTTGTTAATAAATTGGAAGAAGTCCGCTTTTTTATATCCAACTTCAATGACCGTTTCAGTCGCAAATGACTATGGGGTTCTATGCCACAATCAAATTGCTCATTTTGTGTGGAGTTGTTTGGATATAAAATTTCAACTGAACCCGGATACTCGCCAAAGCCATCATAGAGGGTCCAGAAGTCTCCTTGATCCATAACGATAGACATAGTGGGTATGGATAATAAGCCCGGTTCTATGCTGCCACTGTATGCTACGTTATTCACAATGCTGGGGTCCATTCCATAATCGTGGATAGCCGTTGCTGATCCGCTCCCTATGTCATATGAATTATTGGGCCAGCCTGCGATATTGCGCGGTTGTTGAAGCACGTCGTTCAGAAAAATATAGGTGTTGGTTTCTACGGGAGAAACCGTTGCTCCTAAATATGCAATCGCCCGAACCACCGTAGTGGTCGTTATTGATAAGGGAAGGCTATTGTATAGGATGCCATCTGTTGTACTAGGCGGGGATCCATCCAATGTATATCTGATAGTACCTCCGGGAATGTCGCTGGTCAGGCTCAATTGAAAAGCTGAAGTATAAAACCCCCTTCCCTCAGACCACATCACATTTTGGGCAAGCAGATAAATAGGTAAGTAAAGAACAAAGAAACTCAGGACATTTTTCATTTTCCTTGTGCGTTAGATCAGGTGAGATAGCAGATGCTACTGCATTTTGGAGAGCAATTACCAGGTATCCTTCAGGTCGAAAATAACCAGCATTCCTTCTGGATAGTTAATTCTATCGAGAAAAATGGTTAAATGGGTAGTCGCTTAAGTTTAAGAAGAATGAATAAGCAGGCTAACAAGGTGCAATAAATTCCATAATTAATCAATCTTTTCGTGTTAAGTAATTAATTATTAGATTCCTGAAAGTTGACGCAAAAATCCAGATTTGAACAGTCAATTTATTTGCAAAATCAATCATCGGTCATTACAATAGAAAGACTTCGGACTTTCTCCTCTCCTGCGGTAAATCGTCCATGAGTTTTCGGCGTGGAGGATAAATTTTCTGACGTGACTTTTTTTACACATTTTATTTGAGCTAACTGACTGGTGGTTAAAATATTCTGTAAAAATAATTTACCAGGTGTATATTTATGTATAGTTTGGTTTATTTTTTGCATGTATAAAATCCAATACTTACTTGAAACTATTATTTCTGGAATAAAGGACTGAGGTGGGCGCAAATCGTTACCCCGGGAATCAAGGGTTTATTGATTTGTGACCCATATTATCAGCGGTTTGCTGTCTGTTAACAGTAGCGGAATTGCCATGTCCTTTTTTGGGGTCATTTTGATGGCATGTATGGCCTGGTTTACCGGCTGCCTGCATGGCAGACTATCTATGTAGTTGAATTATTTTTTTTCTGAAAAACAATGAAGAACTGTTACTTTTTTAAAATTAAACTCCCTGCCCTGCGGCCTATTAATTATCGTAATTATCTGATTATAAGTGAAATATGTCATTTTTCAACAACAACTCGACGAGCATTTCAATCATATGCTATCGGGAGTCTTACCGGAAAAATGGCCTTGCTTCTGTTCTTTTCTTCGATGTGTATATCGGGAACAGCTCAGGTATATCTGACGGTGGATAACACAAAAGTGGTTATGCATAATGGTGTAGCGAAAAACGCTGACTTCCCCATCGTCCCTACTGACGAAATCCGAATTGTAGAGGTAGGAACCGATGGAGTACTGGTATTTGATATGCTGATAACAATTCTTGCGGTCAATGTGGATGCGGCCACCGACGCCACCTATAATCCGACTGCGCAGAAATTTTTTCTTGATCCCCCTAATGCTTCCCTGGACGATCAGGTGGAATTTAGTATTTCGATTGTGGAAACCGGACTGAGTACTCCGCTCCTCTTGGACAATTTCACCCAGGAGTTCCGGGATATTGATTCTCCGGATGGCTATTCTGACTGCTCTGAAGTGGTTGGAACCACACATCCCCATACGATCAACCTGGGCAACTATCTGGAACCAGGTGGATTTGAGGGAAATAACATAGGTGCGAATGGCAACCCTGCAGGCTTTAGTCTGTATCGGTTGAAAAAAGAAGTTATGGGTTCTGCCAATGATTGGACGGCTGAGATCAATTTCCATGGTGACCCTGAAACAAACCTGACCTTTTCGCTTGGTTCAATGACTACGGTTAATTATGTGATTGGCGTAACCGGGACAGCGGGTCCGGTGGTGGGCCGGGGTTTTATCGTATCTCATATATCCTTTGACGTTGCGGCCCCACTACCCGTCGAATGGCTTTCTTTCACGGCAGAATTCAGGCAGGGAGAAAGGATGCTCAATTGGACCACTGCTTCCGAATTGAATGCTGATTATTTTGAAGTCGAGCGGAGCTGGGACAGGATCGCCTTTGCAGCAATTGACAAGGTAGCCGCTACAGGAGAAAATGGAATCTCTGAATACAGCTATTCCGATAATACCCCTGCACCTACTGCTTCCAGTCATGCATATTACCGACTTCGGCAAATAGATATGGATGGTCGATATGAATACAGCCAAACGGTTGACTTAACGCTGGCTGAAGCACAAAACCTGAGCCTGAAAACCTACCCGAATCCGTTTACAAATGGATTGACGCTGGAATGGGAAGAGCAGGAAAATGCCTCAACCGTGAAGGTATTCAATATGCAAGGCCAGGGGATATTTGAGCAGCAGGTTTCAAAATCGGACCAGCATCGTCTCGAACTCGATACCCATGAATGGCCAGCTGGGGTGTACTCAATCCAGGTATTGGGCGAAAACCAGACTGGCGTAACAAAAATGATTAAGTACTAGTCTACCCATAAGGAAGACGCAGCTACTCGCTAAGCAGCAAAGCAGGATTGGGCCCAACTTAGGGCTCAATCCTGTTTGTGTTTCAATTCAGAAAAGAGGTGACTTATATTCTTTGATCGAATCCATATAAAGCAGGGAAGCTTGGGGGAATGGCAAGCGAGAATTCCAATAGCGGGATTGCCGGCTTGTGTTTATTATTATTTCTTTTCCTATTTTGATCGGGAGACTCCCTCGGGAAATGAGAAGAGAGGGAACATTCACGTGAATGTGGGGCTTGCTTCCCGGAAATTTGATAATTGAACCTTGTACACAATCGCGCATGAAAATATCAAAATCTGATCCTATCCTGATAATCGGTGCAGGCATAAGTGGCCTTACAACGGCAGTGGCACTTTACCATAAAGGGTTCACAAACATCAAGCTGTTTGAGAAAAATACGCATGTAGAAAATGCGGAACCCGTATTTCTGGGAGCAAATGCCCTGGCGGCGTTGGAAGACATTACGCTGGGGGAAGTGATTCGGGGAGAAGGGCATGAATGGGAAGGCCTCGAATGGCGCTGGCAATCGGATAGTTTGGTGAAACGACTGGATTTGACACCGGTTCAGCAAAAACTGGGGTTTCGACCCCTCACCTTAACTTGGGATCGGTATCGCAAAGTAATGATGCGAGAGTTGCCCGCAGATTGTTTCCAGCCGGAAGCAGAATACATCTCTTTTACACAGACGAGCCGCACAGTAGAGGCTCATTTTGCCAATGACCGGACAGAGACAGGAGAATTACTGATTGGTGCCGATGGATTGCGCTCGCGGGTGCGGATGCAACTCAAAGGAGATAGTCCGATCCGGGAATCCAGGCGACTCTATATCTCAGGAACTGTAGACCGGAACCAATTGAAGAATCCGGGATGGGAAGCGATAGAATCTCCCTATGTAGAATGGATGGGAAAAGGAAAGAGTGTGTCGATTTCGCGATTCTCGGGTACCGATGTGCTGTTTCAAATGAGCGTGCCGCTTACAGGTGCTGCTCCTGAGGCCCTTAAGCCCTGGTTGCAAGAAGCTTTTGACAAGTGGCCAGATCCCATATTGGAGTTGTTGGAATTAGCGGAGGAATCAGATTTTCATACAGCCCGGCCCGCAGACCGGACCCCGACCAAAGGATGGTCCGATGGGCGTGTGGTGATGGTTGGGGATGCGATTCACCCAACCATGCCCTTCTTAGGGATGGATGTTGATATGGCGATTGAAAGCGCGGTGCTGCTTGCTTCCTTACTCGATGAAACCGGCAACCTCAAAAAAACGTTTAAGACATATGAAAAGACCCGGAGAAAGCGGACTAGACTCGCTACCCGAAATGCTGCCCGTTATGTCCGGTTTTTGAATAAAGGAGGCCGGATAAGCTATGCCCTGCGAGGCTTACTGCCCTTCGTTCCGGATATCATCGATTCAGGTTCTATTTACAAACTTCAGATGGAAGGATTTAGGGAGTAGGGGGGGAAGACGGAAGAAAAAAGAAGAAAGACAGAAGACAGAAGACAGAAGACAGAAGACACAAGAAACAAGAAGGAAGAAGAAGTAAAATTTACATCATTCCCTCAACTCGTAAATCAAAAATCGTAACTCGTAATTCCCAAATCGTAATTCCCAAATCGTAATTCCCAATCCCAACTTATGCCAAAGGATCTCACGATACATATCAGCCCTTCAGAGCAGTATGTTCTGGCAGAATTGCCGGGATTACTGAGTTTTTTGCCGCTATTGTATGTCGCCTGGGCGGATGACATCATCACGCCTTCTGAACGTCGAATGATTCAGGAAAAAGCGGATACCCAACCCTGGCTCAGCGCGGTTGAAAAGCAACTGCTGAGGCGATGGACAGACCCACAACACCCGCCGAAGCCGAGCCAATTGAAAAGCTGGTTGCGGATCATTCGGAAAGGAGCAGGGGAATTGCCGGAATCTGCGCGGACTTCCCTGGCGGAGATGGGGATGCGGCTGGCAGATGTGGGGACCGAACATCGGCCCGAAACCTATAAGAGTGCAGAAGCTACTGCTGCCTTGGGCGAAATCGAAGCCGCGCTGGGCATTATGGGGAAGGAAGCGATGCGCGAAATCATGGCTCCTGCGAAGCGGCCGGAAGCAGGCCAGGGTCCGGAAGTAGAAGCAGATTGTGAAGTCTGCGACCTGCGGGATCTGCTGGAAGGCGAACATGCCGACTTGCGCCGCAAGGTCAAAATGCTATTGAGCGATCCCGTTTTTAGCCTCGAAACCATTCCTACCAAAGAAGCCTACCGCGAGCAAGTACTCGAATGGTGTCAGTTGATGGCCAAGCAAGGCTGGGGAGCCCTTTCGTACCCTGAGTTTTCTGGGGGAAAAAATGACATGGCCTCCTATATTGCCGTCTTTGAAACGATGGGCTACCACGATTTGAGTTTGCTGATCAAATTTGGAGTTCAGTTTGGCCTGTTTGGAGGCAGTATCCTGAACCTGGGCACTGAATATCATCATCGCAAATACCTGAAAGATGCAGGCACCCTCGAACTGCCGGGTTGTTTTGCCATGACCGAAGCCAATCACGGCTCCAACGTCCGCGACATCGAAACAACTGCGGCGTATGATCCGGCAACACAGGAATTTGTCATTCATACCCCGATCTATAGCGCACATAAGGAATACATCGGCAATGCTGCTGCGCATGGGCAGATGGCGACGGTTTTTGCGCAGCTGGAAACTCTGGGCGAACATTATGGAGTGCATGCCTTTGTGGTGCCGATCCGTGACAAGGCGGGCAATGTGATGCCGGGCGTACGAATCGAAGACAGCGGCTACAAGTTGGGCCTCAATGGGGTGGACAATGGCCGAATCTGGTTTGATCAGGTGCGCATTCCCCGGGAAAACCTCCTCGATCGATTTGCCTCTGTGAGTGAAGCCGGAGAATATGACAGCCCGATCACCAGTGAAAGTAAACGTTTCTTTACCATGCTGGGTACCCTCGTCGGAGGACGGGTGTGTGTGCCAATGGCGGGATTGAGCGCAGCGAAAAAAGGCCTGTCGATTGCCATTCAATATGCCGATCAACGGCGGCAGTTTGGTCCGTCGGATGCGCCAGAAACCCAAATTCTGGATTATCCCACCCACCAGCGGCGACTCATGCCCCTGCTCGCCAATGCCTATGCCTTTCACTTTGCGCATCGCGCGATGGCGGACGAGTACGTGAACCTCAAAGAGGAAGATGTCCGGGAGTTTGAAGCCCTGGCTGCGGGCTTGAAATCGGTGAGTACCTGGAATACGACCCGTACCCTTCAGGAATGCCGCGAAGCTTGTGGCGGCAATGGTTATCTCGCTGTCAATCAATTTGCCAGTCTGAAAGCTGATACCGAAATCTTCACCACCTTCGAAGGAGATAATACGGTCCTGATGCAGTTGGTTGCCAAGGGGCGACTGTCTGAGTTTCGGCAGGCATTCAGTTCGATGAATTTCTTTGGGATGGTGCGCTTTTTTGGGCAGCAGGCGACTACGCTGATCACCGAGATGAACCCGATTACCACCCGCAACCGCGACGAAGATCACCTTCGGGATTCGGAATTTCATCTGGCGGCATTTCGCTACCGGGAAGAGCACATGGTCATGGGCGCAGCCAAGCGCCTTCAAAAGCGAATCAAAGGCGGCATGGATCCCTATGATGCCTTCATCGAAGTGCAAACCCACCTCGTGAATATGGCACATGCTTATATCGATCGGGTTGTGCTGGAATATTTTCAACAGGCCATTGATGCCGCTCCTGCCAACACCCAGCCGGTTTTACGCCGCCTCTGTCAGCTCTACGCCCTGCACCAAATCGAAGCCAACAAAGGCTGGTACCTCGAATATGGCTACATCGAAGCGCCTAAAAGCAAGGCCATCAGCCGACTCGTTGATACCCTCTGTGCAGAGGTTCGGAAGGATGCCCTGCTATTGGTTGATGCTTTTGACATTCCGGAAGGATGTCTCCGGGCGGAGATTGTGTAGGGGAGGAGATATTAACTCATGAAATTCGATAATTCACGAGCTTCACTTCCTGAGTGTCGTTTTGTCTGATGTCTGTTTTCTTTCTTACAATCTCCAAAATCTGCTCAAAATCCAACCGACTTCCTCCCTTTTTGCGCTAATGAAATAAGCCCGAATAAGGGACCGAGTGCTAAGAGGACATACATACTATTGGAATCTACCCGGGATTGTAGGAGGGTAAGCAGTTGAATGCTGACGATGGAGATGGCAAAGCCGATACAATTGACAAGGGTGAGGGCGGATCCTTTCATTTCCGGGCTGGCGTTATGCGCAACGAGGGTTGAGAAAAGGGGCGAATCTGCTATGACCGCCATTCCCCAAATCAGCAAAAATCCAACAAATAGTGCACTCCCTTCCAGGCTGAACATCATAGGAGATATCAGGCAGCAGATGCCCGATACACGCAATGCCCAGGCGGCTATGCGCTGGGTTCCAAAGGCTTGTGCTAAGTAGCCGCCGATTACGCAGGAAACCCCGCCGATGCCGATGATGAGAAAGGAAAGGACCGGGATATTGAATTCGGTTTGGGGATGGATACTGGCATAGCTGCCAAGCATAATCGGCACAAATGCCCAAAAGGCATAGAGTTCCCACATGTGGCCAAAATAGCCGAAGGCCGCAGCCCTGAAATCGCGCTTGCTAAATACGCTGAACAGAGCCGATAGCTTAAGTTGCTGACCCGCTTTACGAAAGGGGCCATTGGAGACCAGAAGGACCATCAGGCAACCGCCCAGTACAGAGAGGCCAGAAGTGGCCAATACAACTGCTTTCCAGGGCAGGTCAATTGTCAATCCTTTTAATAAATGCGGAAAGGCAGTGCCCAATACCAGGGCTCCGACCAGAAAACCCAGCGATTTTCCGAGCCCTTTTTCAAAGTAGTCCGCGGCGATTTTCATCCCGACAGGATAGATGCCCGCCAAAAAGAAACCCGTGAAAAACCGTAACCCAAACAGACTGCTCAAACTATTGTGATCCCAGATTACACCGGCATTGACCAGCGCGGCGAGGAGGGCGCTGATCCAAAATACCCGGGAAGGAGAAAAACGGTCAGCAATTGTTAGCACGGCAAATACAAGCGTACCGGTAATAAACCCAAACTGTACAGCGGTTGTTAAATGGCCAAGGGCACTGGACTGAAGGCTGAAATCACTCAGGAGATTGCTCATTACCGCATTCCCCGCAAACCAGAGAGAAGTACAGCAGAATTGAGAGAAAACGATAATACCTAAGACCCGCTTTGATGACTTCATATACTGCTGATACTCCAGTTGCTTAAGTCCTCATGGACCCCGCTGAAGATAAGTTGATACAAAAGCTGTTTGAGAGAAAAAAGGCCAGGGATGGCTCCAGTATTCCAACCCCGGACCCGCTGCCGTTTTCGTTAATCCGGAACTGACTGCCTAAAACTGCGTGTGATATCTAACCGGAAACTGCGCCGGGATATCGTCTGTTGCTTCTCCTAAATTCTGACGTAAATCAATTTCAATGCCTCTTGCAATGGTAGAAATCGGCACATCATTCGCCGTTCCTTCAAAGGGATTTTCTCCGGTTCTGCCAATCCGCTCCATCGTGTGAAAAATACAGGATACGATTACGTAAAAAGGGATAGTGAACCAGATAAATAATCTGCCAATCTGAGGTTGAGTTTCCATGAGTTCATGCCCGATTTCCGCAAATTGTGGAACCAGTGCCAGTGGGAGAAGGAGTACAAAAATCCACATGAAAAAATGATTGAGCGTAGCGAACTGTCGGGGATACGGGAAGTTTTTGATTCGTTCACTTTTTCCCTGAAGGGTGAAGCATTCCTGAAGGATATTCTCTAATTCCAAAAATGAAAACTCCCAAATGATTCCCTGTTCCTTGAGTTTTCTCAGGTGATGCGATTGCAGGTACAATAAAGCTGTTTGCTTATTGCTCTTGCTCATTACATATTCCAAATCGCTGTCAGAAATATAAGGAGCTACATCCTTTTCTACGGTGGAATCTACCTCAGGCGGCCGGGTGTCCCATTCTTGATTCGTCTTATGATTGATGGAGGTTTCCCAGGGTTTAGGCACCCGCATAGCGTGACGCAGGGCAGTCATCCAGGCGATATGGCGATAGGTCAGGGTTTTGACTTCCTGCCGGATTTCAGCTTCAGACAAGGGGCTCGCTGCATGCTCATTTGTCAACATGTCCTGCAAAAACATGCCAAATGTTCGGGAGGTATTGACAATTCCGCCCCAAATTTTTCTTGCCTCCCAAATTCGCCCATAGGCAGAATTATTTTGGAAGCCTATCACAAATGCGACCGCAGTACCAATCAAAGCCAGGGGAGTCCAGGGAATTTTCAGCCATGTTAACCCCAGAAACTCATAACCTGCAACACAGGCTACAATGATCCCCAAAAACAATAGGGTTTCAAATCGAGTCCAAATGGCCATTTCAAAGGCGGTATAGTTTTTTTTTATATGCATACCTCAAATGTTAAAGATAAACCCGTTTCATGTTGACAAGTTACCACCAAAATTAATTTTTTGAGTAGGCTTAAAACATCATGAGTAATCGGACAAATTTATCTATGCTTTGCGTACCTCTCCCGACTCTCGGGACAAGTTGTGCTTTCCATTTGGGAAAGTCTGCCCCGCAATCACAACTTTCACCTATCCTCCCGTTCTTTTTCTCTGGCATGTCCCAATATCTTCTTGTAACTTCCCAATGACCCCCAATTGATAGATCATCATGAAAAAACAACACTGGATGGGAATAGGTGCTGGATTGCTGGCCCTGCTGGCGATCGCTGCCTGGTACAGTAGCCTGGGTCCATCAGATTCCAAAGATATTCTGGTATCTCCCCGAAATGGAAAATTTGAAATGCTCGTCACGACTACTGGCGAATTGCAAGCCAAGCGGTCGGTTGAGATATACGGGCCACGGGGCGCGCAGAAGGCTCAGATTTACCAGCTCAAGATTTCAAACATAGTCGATGAAGGCACAGTAGTCGAGAAAGGAGAATACGTAGCGCAAATCGACCAAAGCGATCTGATGAGTAAAATTGCGGAGCGGAAAATTGATCTGGAAAAGGCAGAGTCGCAATATATCCAGGCAAAATTAGATACTGCGCTGACGCTTTCCGAGGCCCGCAATACGATTGTGAACCTGCGATTCACGATGAAGGAAAAACAGTATGAGATGCAGCAATCGGCCTTTGAAGCCCCTGCAACTCAGCAGCATGTCCAGTTGGAGTACGATAAGGCCGAACGCGCCCTGGAACAGGCAATTTCCAATTATCAAAAACGAATCGCTCAGGCAGTCGCGAAAGTCAAAGAAGTCGAATCCGAGCGCAATAAACATCGCAATAATTACAACGAGCTGATGGACTTGCGAAATGAATTCAGGATTACCGCCCCGGAAAATGGCATGGTCATTTATTATCGGGATTGGAATGGAAAAAAGCGGACAACGGGTTCTATGGTTCAGGTTTGGAATCCCGTCGTGGCTACTTTGCCAGATTTGACGGAGATGGAGTCGATTACCTATGTCAATGAAATTGATATTCAGAAAATCAGTAAAGATCAGGAAGTGACCATTGGCCTTGATGCGATGGCTGATAAGAAGCTCACCGGAAAAGTAACTTCTGTTGCCAATATAGGCGAACAGCGTCCAAACTCGGATTCAAAGGTATTCGAAGTACATATTTCGGTCAGTCAAGGCGATACTACCTTGCGCCCTGCCATGACGACGAGTAATGAAATCCTGATCGCCTCTGTCGAAAAAACATTGTCTGTACCCATCGAATGCCTGCACGCATCGGATACCCTCAGCTTTGTGTATAAAAAAGAAGGGGGAAAAATTGTGCGGCAGGAAATTCAAGCGGGTTTGATGAATGAAAATGATGCCCAAATCATTTTAGGCCTCCTGGAAACCGATAAAGTCTTCCTCTCCGTACCTGAAGACACTACCGGTCTGGCCTGGATTCGCCTCAAGCCAGAAGCGGAAAATACGGTAGCCAAATCCAACTAATTCACTGACTAATCCTGAATTATGCCCAGACGGCTATTGTACAATTTTATCATTGCACTGGATTCGATCGGACAGAATAAACTCAGAGGGCTTCTGACTTCCCTGGGAATTATCTTTGGGGTAGCTTCTGTGATTGCCATGCTGGCAATCGGGCGGGGTGCGCAGGAGGAAATCCTGGAACAGATGACCTTACTGGGGGCAAACAACCTCATCATTACGCCGGTCATCGAGCAGGAAGAAGGTGAAATCGAAGCAGAGGATGATCCTAAAGCGGAAAAAGCACGATTTTCACCCGGCCTCAGTCTGCTGGATGCGGAAAGCCTGGCAGATTTACCTTTTATCGAGGCTGCATCCCCGGAGGTTGTGGTAGAAACCATTGCGATTCGGGCCGGTAGGAAACGCAGTACCAAACTGGTGGGAATCGGATCAGCCTACCAATATGATACGGGCTTTGAATTAGCAGAAGGCACATTTTTCAATGCTGCGCAGATCGAAAATGCCCGCCCGGTTTGTATCATTGGTCACCATATCAAAACGCGGTTTTTTCCAACCGACGAACCTGTCGGAAAACAAATCAAGTGCGGCCGTTTGTGGTTAACCATCGTTGGCGTCATGAAACCGCGTAGTGTTTCCCGCGAGACCCGAAATGAATTGAGCCGGATTGGAATCCGAAACTATGATATGGATATTTATGTGCCGATTAAAACGGCACTGCTCCGGTATCAGAACCGGGGACTTGTTACGAAATCGTCTATCCGGAAATCCCTGATGGAGGATAATGATGACGAAGAAGAGGCTGTCGCAAAACCCGCTTTTAATTACCACCAGTTGGATAAGATTGTGCTTCGGATCGAGGATACGGAAAAGATGCGCAAACTCGCCGAAATCACCAGTCGGATGTTGACGCGACGCCATTACAAAGTTGTTGATTTTGAGGTGATTATCCCCGAATTGCTACTTGCGCAAAAGCAACGGACTACCGCTATGTTCAATATTGTCTTAGGGGCGATTGCTTCTATTTCGCTGATCGTAGGGGGGATTGGGATTATGAATATTATGCTGGCTTCTGTGCTGGAACGCATCAATGAGATCGGTCTCCGCCTTGCCTTGGGGGCCACTAAAAAAGACATCATTATGCAGTTTTTGTGCGAAGCGATCACGATCAGTATCACGGGAGGCTTGATCGGAATCTTACTCGGCCTGAGTTTTAGCTTTGCGATTCGGGGGTTGGCAGGGATTCAGACGATCGTATCAGTCTGGTCGGTCTTACTGTCATTTTTTGTTGCAGTAACCGTCGGGATCATCTTCGGAATATATCCTGCGCGGCGTGCGGCCCAGCAAGATCCTGTGGTGTCGCTACGTGCCAACTAAGTAAGTAGACAGATTTTAGTATTAAGACATAAGACTATCTATCTGATTATCAGGTCTAACCCAACCCCTATGCAGAAACCATTCGTCTTTCTTGTTTTTTTGTTCGTATGCCTGGCCTGGCCGGGATTTACGCAAGGCACTTTGGGGCTTTCTTTGGAAGCCAGTATTCAAATGGCCCAAAGCAATAGCCCGGCAGCGCGGGTTGCAGGCTTCGAGTTGGAGGCTGCAAGCCGGGATTACGATGCCTTTCATGCGAGCCTCTTGCCACGGATGGAACTCTCTGCAAATGCACCGGGCCTGACGCGGTCTATCAACAACCTGCCGCAGGATGATGGCTCTCTCCGTTTCGTAACCCAAAGCCAATCTTTTTCGGACCTGAGCCTGAATATCAGTCAGGGAATTCCGCTTACCGGTGGTCGAATACGCGTTTTTTCCGGCCTTTCCAATATCACGAACTTTGGAAACCCCAACTCGACTTTATGGCAAACGAATCCCCTCGTAATCGGTCTCAGCCAGCCCTTGTTTCAACTCAATACGATGAAATGGGATCGTCGCCAGGAAGCGATGCGGTACCGGATTGCCCGGATTAATTATACGCAGACGCTGGAGGACGAAGCGGTGGCGGTTACCCAGGTTTATTTCGATGCCCTCATCGCACAAGTTCAGGTTCAGCGCGAACAAATCAACGTCCTGAACAATGATACGATCTTCGACTTGTCCCAGGGACGGTTTAGCGTAGGCAAAATTGCAGAAAATGAATTGCTGCAAAGCGAACTGAATCTTATGAATGCGCGTGCCCAATTGGCGCGTGCCCAGCTTGACTATGAAAGGTCTATTCAACAACTGAGAACACGACTTGGATTGCCCTTAGATCAGGAGTTGAAGGTAACGATCCCGGTCGGCTTACCTCCTTTGAAAGTAGATCCGGATCTTGCGGCATCTATGGCAACGGAATACAGTACCCTGGCGCAGGAAGCGCAGTGGATGAAGTTGAATGCAGCACGTAATCTGATTCAGGCGCGGAGAGGCAATAGTTTCTCGGCGAATATCAATGCAACTTTTGGTCTCAATCAAACGGCTGCCAGTCTTTCGGATGCATTTAGTAATCCCGTGGATCGGCAGACTTTCTCGGTCGGGGTCAGTATGCCTGTTTTTCAGTGGGGTGGGGGAAGAGCAGAGGTTGAGGCAGCGTATGCCCGCGAGCGTAGCTTAGAAGAAAATCTGAAGCAACAACAAAAAGTCTTTGCGGATAATGTCTATTATCAGGCGATGAATTTAACCCAATTACGCGTGCAGTTAGAACTTTCCGCACGTTCGGATACCATCGCGCTGCGGCGCTATGACATTACAAAAAGCAGGTACCTTGTTGGGAAAGTCGCTATTCAGGACCTGTATATCGCACAGCAGGAAAAAGACGCCGCTCAACAGGTTTATATTTCCAATTTACAGCGGTTTTGGATGGCCCTGGCTCAATTGCGGGCTTCTACCTTATATGACTTTGTAGAAAATCGCCCGATTATCGTGGATCAAACTTTGTTCCCGCTCCGAACTAACGGAAGAGGAGGGGAATAGGAGTCATTATTTGATGAACCCCAATTCCGGTTTCAGAATCCGCCACTGCCAGGCATACCAAATGATTCCGATCAGGGTCAGGATTTGTATGGAAACAAAAAACAGGTCATCAAGATCCCGGACTCCATTCCCTGCTATTGCCAGAATAGTCAGGGGAGCACCGATGAGATTGACCCAGCGATTGACAGCAGGAGGAAGCATATGAGAAAGCAGTACCATGGCAATCGGAATTTCAATCATGATTCCGCCTAGTAGCAAAAGCTCTTCTGACATGACAGAACCATTCACGGTGCCGGTCATGATTTCGGCGAGAAAGCCCGGCCGGAACAACTCATGGATATCCCGAAAGATGATATTGAACAGGACAAATATCCAAAGATGTGAGAGTCTTGCTGGCTGCTCGCTATTTATATTGGGGGTATTTCGTTTCATGGCTGCTTGATTAACAGGAGTATGATTGATAAAGTAGGTAAGGCATTGATTAGTAGAAGATTAAATTTTTTCTTCTGATGTCTGATGTCTGATCTCTGATGTCTGATCTCTGATGTCTGATGTCTGATGACTTGCAGTACTAATACAATATCAACTCA
>CAYGTH010000037.1:18625-27127 GCA_964352745.1 uncultured Bacteroidia bacterium | reverse complement strand
GTTTCAAGGTCGAAGTACTGATGTCCCGGAAATAATGAATCGGAATCCCGGCACGTACAAGTTCTGCCAGCAATTGATTGGCATCCATTCCGATGGGCGTGTGGATGACCTTCACCTGCCCTACATCTTCAACGCCTACCCCTTCCAAATGCGAAATTCGGGCCACAATATCGGTCTTGGTCAGGTCTGTACTCAACTCAAAGAGGTTTTCTGTACGATCCTGCCCGAAGTCCTGCATTTTTCCATTATACAGGGCTTCTCCGTTTTTGATAAATATGATATTGTCTGCAATGCTTTCCACTTCGTGCAGGTGCTGAGAACTCAACAAGATGGCCATGGGATACCGGATAGATTGCGCCAGGTACCTAAGGTCTTGTAAGAACACCTGCTGGGTATTGATATCCAGATTGCCCAACGGCTCATCTATAATCAGTAATTGGGGTCGCCATACCAGTGCCCGTGCCAGTTCAAAGCGCAGTTTGTAGCCACTCGATATTTCCCCCCATGTAGCATCTTCATACTGACTCAATCCGAGTCGATGAATTACAAAATCGACCTGTTCTTCATTTTCCGCCCCCTTAATCCCATGGATGGCAGCCGTAAAGTGCAGGTTCTCTTTCAAAAACCCACGCCAGGGAGTCAGTTGCTGGGGAATGAAGGCTATTTCCTGCTTGATTGCATACCAGTCTCCAGGCTCTGCCCCAAACAAGGGATAGTCTATAGCCCCCGCTGTCGGCTCCAGGTCTCCTGCTACAATCCGCATAAGAGTGGTTTTCCCATTCCCATTTTCTCCAACAATCCCGGTAATTTCTCCGAGCCTGAGGTTGACATCCATTTTCGGCAACTCAAAAGTATACCGGCGGGTCTTAAATACTTTGGTAATTCCTGTTCCGGTGAATACCACCTCCCTGTCTTTTTCCGGGAGTACTTCCGTTATCTTTTCAGGATTGACCGATGTTTCCTCCGGCACGCAGGTCTGCTCCATCTCGACAATCAAATCGACCGCTTGTAGCAGCAGATTTTCAAACACAACATCCTGAGCGTCTGTATGATCCTGAGCAGCATAGGCATTATACGCTGCCCGTAATTGTATCGCCGTCCGGCGCAAAGCAACCGGTGCCTCTAATTCAGCAAAGAAATCCAGCAATCGACGACTGGTACGGCTCAGGTCTCGCTCGCTAGTCAGCCTCCGAATTTCTTCGATTCTTTTTTGTACGATTTCAGCTTGTTGCATAAGAAAACAGCATATCAGGGGAATGACTCAGTGAAGATACGAAAGATGCCAGTACTCCTACAATCAGGCACTTAGCAGATAATGCAAGATTTCCTGCAAATTCGAAACCAGAACGTGTCGAGTAAGCGGAATGAAATTTGCTGAATCCAGCCCTACTCACTATCTTACATAGGGCGAAAACTTTTCGCTGAAAAGTTGCGTTACAACAACAGTTAATTCCTTTATCCATTTTCATATTTTGTTATGATCAAGAAAGTTCTGGGTCTGACTTTGCTGGTTACCTTTGCCTCCGTGGCCGGGGCGGGTATTTATGCCAAGTTTTTTGCACCCAAGCAGGTCGTATATATTCAGCAAGAAGCGCCCTTTGCCCCTACCCTGACAAAGCACACCCGTGAGAATGCCAGTACGTCCTCTCTTCCGGATTTTGTGCAGGCTTCAAAAGTAGCCCGGCCAGCCGTCGTGCATATCAAGTCCAGCTATAATGCAAAAGGGACGCGGCGGGACTCTGATTTTTTCAGTAATCCTTTCAGAGACTTTTTTGATGAAGACATGGAGATGCCTCCCGGTATGGCCAGCGGTTCCGGTGTGATCATTTCAGCAGATGGATACATTGTTACGAATAATCACGTGATCGAAGAAGCGGACGAGGTAGAAGTTACCCTATTCGATAATCGGACCTACCGCGCCAAAGTAATCGGCCTGGATGTAACAACCGATCTCGCACTCCTCAAAATCACGGGCGACAATTTACCCCATTTGAATTTTGGGAACTCCGACCAAATCAATGTAGGAGAATGGGTGCTCGCTGTTGGAAATCCGATGGACCTGAACTCTACCGTTACAGCAGGAATTGTCAGTGCAAAAGGAAGAAACATCAACCTCCTTCGCGCAGATTCAGAATATGCAATCGAATCCTTTATTCAAACGGATGCAGCAGTTAATAAAGGAAACAGTGGTGGTGCCCTGGTCAATATGCAAGGCGAACTCATCGGCATCAATACCGCTATCGCTTCCCGTACCGGTTATTATGCCGGCTATTCATTTGCCATCCCTGCCACCATTGCCCGCAAGGTGATGGAAGACCTCCTGACTTTTGGAGAGGTGCGCAGAGGGATTCTCGGTGTGCAGATTCAGTCTGTCAATGCAGACCTCGCCGAGCGCAATCGCCTCAATACGCTCAAAGGGGCTTATGTAAGTGAAGTCAATAAAAGCAGCGGTGCGGAAGAAGCAGGCATTCGCAAAGGAGATGTGATCATTTCTGTGAATAATATTGAGGTGAACAATTCCTCCGAATTGCAGGAACAGGTAAGTCGGTATCGTCCCGGAGATAAAATCAGCATTCAGATACTCAGAGGCGACGACAATAAAGATATTTCAGTAGAGCTCAAACCCCTCAGCAGCAGTTTCAAAGCAGCCGAAAGACGTACCAGCACCTTCGACTACAAGGGCAGCAGCTTTAGCATGCTGGAGACAGAAGAGGCCAAACGACTGGGCATTACTAATGGCGTAATGGTAGAAGAGGCGGGCGACAAAATGGCGCGAGGCGGCATCCAGGAAGGCTTTGTCATTACGGAAGTGGATGGAAAAGAAATAGCGGATATAGAGGCTTTGGAAGCTGCACTTGTGGACTCTGGCGACTATGTCACAATCAAAGGACTCTATAGCAAAGGCATGATGGCTACCTATAGCTTCAATTGGTAGCAGCCGTTTTCAGCAATCTTCCAGGCGAGTCTTCGGGCTCGCCTTTTTTTATGCTAATTTTACATGC
This sequence comes from uncultured Bacteroidia bacterium, assembly GCA_964352745.1. Classification (GTDB taxonomy): domain Bacteria; phylum Bacteroidota; class Bacteroidia; order J057; family J057; genus CAYGTH01. The sequence continues at coordinate 24,125 of CAYGTH010000037.1, read as the reverse complement.
AAATTTGTGCCCAAGAAGTAAGGCCTGGATTCAATTTGCACACATGATACACCTCAGTGTCAATCTTAATAAAGTAGCGCTTTTGCGCAATTCCCGGGGAAGAGACTACCCGAATATCGTTCAGGTCGCACAAGACTGCGTTCGGTTTGGAGCAAATGGAATTACCATGCATCCCCGCCCGGATGAGCGCCATGCCCGCAAGCAGGATATTTTCGATTTGAAAGCGGCACTTTCCGTTGAGTTAAATGTAGAAGGCTATCCGTCAGAGTCCTTCCTCCAACTGGTCGAAGCGACCCAGCCCGCACAATGTACCCTCGTCCCGGATGCACCAAACGTGCTTACCTCTGATGCCGGATGGGATACCATTCAGCACAAGCACTTCCTGCTCGATATTATCTTAAGGCTTCAGGCAGCCGGAGTTCGGACTTCTGTTTTTATAGAGACCGATCTCGACAAGATTGCCATGGTAAAAGAAATGGGGGCTGAGCGGATCGAATTGTACACCGAAAAATATGCCTCTCAATATGCCCTCGGCAATCACGATATCGTGGCGCCTTATGCACGCGCGGGTGCGTTCGCAGAAGAAATAGGTCTGGAAGTCAATGCCGGACATGATTTGGACTTGCACAATCTGGCATATTTTGCGGAACATCTGCCGATGCTAAAGGAAGTTTCCATTGGACATGCCTTGGTGACAGACGCTTTATATATAGGTTTGGAAGAGGCTATTCGAAGGTATCAGGCTTGTCTGGGAAATTAACCTTTACGCAAACTTGCGCCGGGCGTCATACAGGAGACCTTCGCATACGCTGCCCATTTTATTCTCAGCACTCAACTGAGCAGCGGGAAACATTCCACTGAATGCGCGTTGCACCACAGGCATAGCACTTACGCCGCCCGTCATGATAATCAATCCGATTTGATCAGGCTGTACCCCAGCATCTTGAAGAGCTGTCCCGGCAGTTTGGATCAGCGAATCCATTTTTTGTCCCATTGATTCCTCAAAATCCTTTCGATTGACCCGAATTTCTATCTGTTCCGACATGAAGTCAGGCACAAATACCGCCGTATCCTGATTGGACAAGGTGATTTTGGCAGCCTCCACTTCCCGCAATAAGTGATGCGCACGCCGATCTTCGAGTAATTTCAGAAAATGGGTGATTTTTTGTGGTTCCCGGGCCATGCGCAAGACGCCTTTCATCGCCATATAGGTCTTCCGGGCATAGAGTTCCATGACGATTCGGTTCCAGTCTGAAGCAGAGATATACGGCCAATTGGGCACCATGATTTCTTTAGGGCCATAGGTGCTTTTATAGCCAAAATGCCCCATCACCTGCCCCCTGGATAGCAGGCTATCAAAATCAGTCCCGCCCATGGCCAGCCCTGAATTCGCAAGAATATCAGCAGAGCGGTCCATCGCCTTCATGCTGTCAGGTCCGAGACGGAGAATCGAAAAATCAGAAGTTCCTCCACCAATGTCTACGACAATTGCCAGCGATTCCTGCGTTAGGTTTCGCTCGTGGGCAAAAGCTGCCGCTATGGGTTCGTATTGAAAGGCTACATGCTTGAATCCAATGGCATTGGCGATGCTTTCGAGGTCGTTTTCACCACTTTTATGTGCAGATTCCTGAGCAGAAAACCGGACCGGTCGCCCCAATACCACTTCTGTAAGGGCCTGATCTGTTTGGCGTTCGGCCGCAGATTTTACGTGGCTGATGAAATTGACGAATAAATCCTGAAACCTAAGCTTCTTACTCGAAGTGAGCATGGTGCCCGATGGGAAATAGGTGGTCCCCAGCAATCGTTTAAAACTCCGAAAAAGCCGACCTTCGACGCCTTCTATGTATTCCGATATAGCTTCCCGCCCATGTATCGGCTGCGTCAAATTCGCCATTGGATAAAAAATGGCGGAAGGGATATCGGTATGTCCCTGATCTACTGCCACCAACTCAGCACTCCCCGCTTTGCCTTCTACCGCACACAAAGAATTCGAAGTCCCAAAATCAAGACCACAGTACATAGGCAAAGCTTATTTTCCTGTTCCAAATTATAACAATCGAAAAGTGACTGTCACACAATCTTTACTTCCCTTACAATTTCCTGACCAATTTTCTGATTGATGTGGTTTCGGATTTTAGTACGGGCAAGAGAGAGTTCACTTTTCCACATCGGAGAATTCATCCGAACATACAGAATCCCCTTCTGAAACCAGATTTTATCGGTATTAGAAGAAATAGGCGCGCCCATCAATTGTTCCCACTCATTGATGATCTCCTGAACCTTGGCTTCTTCCTGCAAGCCATGTTTTTTGAGAAATGCGTCAATTGCATCTCCCAGACTAAATAAATGTGAGTCACTCATGTTGTTTTGCGCTTGCCTATTCAGGGCTTTTCTGGTCCTGATCAGCAGATCGGGTAACTACTCCGGAATGTACCTGAAAATAAGCCACCTCACTATCTGTTATACTTGCAAAAAGCGTTTGCAGCCGTTCCAGCGACGTATCAGTGATAAATACCTGACCTGCCACTTCATTGTCCAGCAATTTCGCAATACTTCCCAAACGATGCTCATCTAATTTATCAAAAATATCATCGAGCAACAAAATCGGTGCAATCCCGGTTTGGCGTTCCAGTAATTGGTACTGCGCTAACCGAAGTGCGATGACAAATGTCTTTTGCTGCCCTTGAGAACCGAAGTTTCTGACAGATTTTTCATTGATTTTAAAAATCAAATCATCCCGATGTATTCCCGCACCACTGTATAGATTGGCCCGATCCCGCTGCTCATTTGCTGCTAATAGTGCCAACCAGCCCTCCCGGGTATTATCTGATACCTGTGAGCGGTATGTAATCTTCGGGACTTCATCCTGCGATACGATCTTCTTGAAGTAGTCCAGAAAGAGCGGTTCAAAATCCACCAGGAAATGTTGCCTGCCTTCCACGATTTGGATAGCGTGAGGCACCAACTGCTCATTCCATACTTCTAATTGATCTGAATCAAAATAGCCCTGTTCTCCAAATTGCCGGAGTAATGCATTGCGTTGGCTCAGGATTTTCTCATAATGGATCAGGTGGTTGAGGAAAGAATGGTCATACTGAGAAATGAGCATATCCATAAATTTTCGCCGCCCGGCTGAGGGGCCATCGATCAGTCCGGTATCATCCGGCAAAACCGAAACCAGCGGAATTGCTCCGATGTGATCGCTCATTTTCGTTAAGGGAGAAGTACCTATGAGAATTTTCTTGCCCTTATTTTTAACAAAATTACACTGAACCTTGCGAGTCCCTCCTTCCCGATCTACCGTCCCTTCATTGAGAAAGAAGGTTGCCCCTTCCTGTACGGCTTGTTTATCCTGGTTACTGCGAAACCCCCTTGTAAAGGCCAAATAGTGCAAAGCATCCAGGATATTGGTTTTCCCGGATCCATTCGGTCCGGTCAAACAATTAATGCCGTTACACGGTTGAATGTGAAGTTCCGTGTAGTTGCGAAAATGGGTCAGATGTAGGTCGCTGATATGCAAGTGCGGAAAGTAAGTTTTTTTTTGCTATTTCACGGGAGAATGCTGAATTTTGAGTCCCAAAAAGTAAGTAGCAGAAAGAAAGTTCAATTTATACAGAATGGCTAAAACAAAAACGCCGGCGAAGAAAAAAGCGGCATACAGCAAAGAGCAAGTGCTTAACTGGTTCGAGCAAATGTTGCTCATGCGTAAGTTTGAGGAGAAAGCAAGTCAGTTGTACATGCAGCAAAAGTTTCGCGGCTTTTGTCACTTGTACATCGGTCAGGAAGCAGTAGCAATGGGCATCGAAACGGCTATTACGCCTGATGACCAGGTAATTACCGCCTATCGCGACCATGGCCCCGCACTGGTACGCGGCGTTTCAGCTAATGCTTGTATGGCAGAGTTGTTTGGAAAGGCTACCGGCTGCTCCAAAGGAAAAGGAGGGTCTATGCACTTCTTCTCTAAAGAACACAACTTTGTAGGAGGTCACGGAATTGTAGGCGGTCAGATTCCATTAGGTGCAGGTATCGCTTTCGCTAACAAATATCAAGGTACAGACAATCTCTGCATCTGTATGATGGGAGATGGCGCGGTTCGTCAGGGATCTTTCCACGAAGCCCTCAATATCGCCATGACCTGGAAGCTTCCGGTTGTCTTTGTGATTGAGAATAACCAATACGCAATGGGTACCTCTGTAGAGCGGACCTCTAATGTAACGGAACTCTATACCCTGGGCGAGAGTTATGATATGCCATCCAAGCCCGTCAATGCGATGGATGTTATTACCGTTTATGAAGAAATGCTCCCTGTAATTGAGCACGTTCGTTCCGGTAAAGGACCTTATCTCGTGGAGATGAACACCTATCGCTACCGTGGACATTCTATGTCTGATCCGGCAAAATACCGGACACGTGAGGAGTTGGATGAGTTCAAAGGAAAAGATCCAATCGCGAACCTTCGCATCTATATCAATGAAAACAAATTGGCCTCTGAAGATGAGATCAAAGAAATTGATGCCCGGATCAAGGAAATCGTGAAGGAATGTGTAAAATTTGCAGAGGAGTCTCCCTACCCAGACCCATCTGCCTTGTATGAAGATGTATATGTTGGAGATTACCCATACATCATGGATTAATCCCTGACTTCCCTCATTGATATAAAAAGCCCCGAATCTATACAGATTCGGGGCTTTTCGCATTAAGCGACCTATGCATTATTTCATTTCCATAAGGCGCGAAATCCAGCGAGGGATTCCGGTGCGGGTACCCATTTTGCGGGTAAAGCCTCATCGGTATCCGATACTTCTACAATTGCAAATTTGCCATCTTCCGTCATCAGCCAGATATGCTCAATCGCAGCTAATGGATACGGCAAGACAAAACTTTCCGTTTCAGTAGCAGGTACTTGCAGCAAGCTTTCCCCTGCCTGGAGAGTAACGTATAAAGTACTCCCACTTAGGGAAGTTACTCCCCTGTCTTCGGCAATTGGAAGTTCTAGTTGTATCTCGGGCCCCTGTAGTAAAGGACTAGCCTGTCCCGATGCATGAATCCCCAGTCTACTCAACAAGAGACGACGCATAAAACGTGGGGGTACAGCCGCATCATCCCCATATTGGGTCTTCCATGCTGCTAATTCAGCAAGGTAAGCTTGCTCAGCAGCCATTCGCTCTGATTCGGCAGCGTCATCCCTATCACTACTTGCAACTGCTGCTGCTTTCCGAGCCTGATAGGCCAATTCAGCTTCCTGATAAGCGGCGTATTGCTCCCGGTAAATCCGCTGCGCCTCTTGTGCACTGCTGGCCCGAAACATCGGCTTTCCGTACACAATCCGCTTAACAGTGGTACCATTTTCCTGCCGACTGAAGGTCAATTCATATACCCCCCGGGTCCGTCTCAACGTGGCACTCCCCCAGCGAATCTGCTCCCGATTCGGGTCATTTGCATGCGAATCTTTTATTTTTTCCCAGTACACATCTTCATATCCTTTCATCTCAGGAAAATC
>CAYGTH010000037.1:0-18525 GCA_964352745.1 uncultured Bacteroidia bacterium | reverse complement strand
TTATTTGCATCCGCAGCGAGGTAGGTCAGTTCAATCGTCTTATCTTCTTTCAAGAATACGGGCTTCCCTTCCTGATATGCAAGCACTTCAATCATAGTCGCAGCCTGCAGATGGTGCATTCCGGCAGAATCATACCCCATCGGAATTCCTGCCAGGAACCAATCCTTCGGGTCGTTTAATTCCCGATACTGCAAAACCACAGGACCACTTATAGGCGTCCCTGCTGCATCAACAAAAGCCGAAGCGGGGACATTCATTTTCACATTCGCTGAGATGTTATGTGTAACAGGTGCAGTTGCCTCCCAGGTAACAGGAGTCCAGGGGAGTTGGGCTTGCTCAAAGGGCGGCTGAATAAAAGCAGCTTCTTTCCCCTTCATTGCCGAATCTACTACCAGGTAGCCAATCGCCAGCAAACCCACGAGGGCCGCAAAGTAGGTAGGCTTCCGGTAGAGGTTACGCCAAAACTCAAATCGCTTTACCCCGCGATATTTACCATACAACTGATCGAAGTCCTGATGCGCGTCGATCTGCGGAGGCGGAGGTAAAGGTTTATCTATATGTATGTTATAATTGGACATTCTTAGTCATTAACTTCTTCATCTTTCCCAAGATTCGGTACATACGCACTTTCGCATTGTTCTCTGTGATGTTGTAAATCTCAGCGACCTCTTTGAAAGGCATTTTCTCAAAATATCTCAGTTCGAGCATCTGAATTTCGTCAGGTGCCAGCGATTGCATAACCGTCAGCATACGTGATACGGCGGCATCATTCGAGGGTTCTTCTACTTCTTCCAGTAATTGCGGCAAGCCTACACTTTCGACACTGATCGTGCGACGGTTTTTCGTTTCCCGGAAAAATTGATTCACTTCATTGATTGCAATTCGGTATAACCAGGCAGAAAAAGGAACGCCCTTAAACTTATATTTTTCGATGCTGAGCATCGCCTTCAAAAACACCTGAGAGGTAACATCTGCTGTACCTTCTTCTTCATCGATCCGCTTATATACAAATAGAAATATTTGCCGGTAATAGCGCTCATACAGCACCGAAAAGCGCCTCGGGTTTTTTTGAGCCGCTTTTACCAACAGATACTCTTCCTGAATCTGTGTGGGTGTTAAAGATTTTTGCCGGTTAGTCAAATTGAATCAGATTCTTTACTCCTTAATGCAGAAAGGGGAAAAAGTTACACATTTTCCATACAGTAATGAAAGGCTGAGGGAGGGCTTTTTCTATCCTAACAGGAAAATATGGAGAAACGACTAGCTATGCGTAATTTTGCAGGTGAATATTCTTATATGAGTCATCAAAAAGGATTTGAACGGTATCCCTTCCCCGAACGGGTGTTGAGTGAGTTGAATACCATCGGCTTTCGGCGACCTACGCGGGTACAGGAAAAGGTGATCCCGATTTTTTTACAGAAACGTAACATGATCGTAGAGGCACCTACCGGCACGGGCAAGACCGCAGCGTATGGATTGCCCCTGATTTCCCGATTGGATTTGCTAAAGCGAAGCACACAGGCCCTGGTGCTGGCCCCTTCCCGAGAATTGGCGCTGCAAATTACCAAGGCCCTGAATTCCTACTACGAAGGCGATCAATTGCGGGTAGGTGCGGTGTATGGAGGGGTATCGATGCAGGAAAGCAATGACATGATCAAGTCGGCGCCTCATATTCTCGTGGCTGTACCGGGTAGGCTGATAGATGCCTTGTCTCATCAGCCACATAACTACCTTTGGCGCGACATCAAATTTCTGATGGTCGATGAGGCGGACAAACTATTGGAAAGTGGTTTCCAACGCGAATTTGATGAAATCCGGCAAAAAGTTCGTAAAAAAGCGCAAATCGGCTTTTTTTCTGCAACGATTTCACCTGACAGCGTAGCGCTGATCCGGGATCGGGTAAAACACTGTGAACTGGTTCGTCTCAGTCCACAGGAAATGTTGAAAAACATTTCTTTTGGATATGTAAAAGTCCCGAGTGGTCAGCAAGCCCGTTATCTGGCTGCTTTGCTCGATCAAAAAGACGTAGATCAGGCCTTGATTTTCTGTGGCAAACGGGAAGAAATCTACTCGGTTATCGGATTTTTAAGAAATGGCGGACTGAAAGCGGAGGCCTATTACGGGCTCCAGGATCAGACCGAGCGGGAAAACATCCTCAAACGCTTCCGGGAAGGCCATATCCAGTACCTGGTAGCTTCCGATCTCGCAGCACGTGGGCTGGATATTCCCGACCTGCCAGCAGTGATCAACCTGTCTATTCCCGAGGAATTTGACTACTACCTGCACCGTGTCGGCAGAACCGGCAGAGCAGGAAAATCTGGCCGTGTGTTCAATGTACTTGTCAGTAGTCGGGAAGAATCATTTCTCAAAAACCATCACCGCGCTATCGAATTGCCGATTCGGACGATTCCCCTTATTGAACCCGCTCCGGATATCCTCAAAACGGACGCACAAGAACGATGGATCAAGGTACATTTCTCACGTGGCAAACGCGACAAAATCCGAAAAGGAGACATCGCAGGATTTCTCATTCAAAACGGACACCTCGAGATGGAAGAGCTGGGCACCATCACGATTTATGATAATTATGCATTAGTTGATATTCCCTTTAGAGGACTTGAAACCCTCGATAAACAAGCTGCGGATCTTAAAATAAAAGGAAAGACAGTTAAGGTCAGAAGATACAAGCAAGACGAGCAAGAAAAACGGGCCAATGCCCTGAAAGAACTGAAAAAGGATCGCAAAAAATAGGCAGCAAAAAAACCTTGAGTTCAGAATTGAAGAATTATTCAAGAAATCACTGCATTTCTGGCATGCTTTTTCTATTTTGGTAGATAGAAATTGCTCCAATCCACATTTCGCCTATCAGGATAATTCATTAAATTAGGGAATTCATAGCCGCTTGCCGCCTGATTAATGCGAAAACCTCTCATACCGGTCATCTTTCTAGCCTGTGCTAATAGCTACCAGGATGGGCGACGCTTGTCCTATTTGGTACAAGAAAGGCGCAGTATTGCCCGAATTTTGGCACAGGATGAAGAGAATGGATACTGTGAAGTCGTTCAGGAAGGAAATACTTCTCAAGCGTTTTTTTTTGAATCCCTCCGCAAGCGTAAATACAAAGATCGTATCTCAATCGTCCACTTTGCGGGACACGCTGACGGCGCTCAACTTCGGTTTGAATCCGAAACCGGCGACGAAGAGGTCATGGATATCGAGACCCTTGCCGGATTTCTCCAGACCCTTGCCGGCCTTCATCTCGTTTTCCTGAATGGATGTGGAACAGAACCTATTGTTCGACAATTACTGGATACAGGGATTCCCGCCGTTATTGCGACTGAAACCGCCATCCTCGACGACCAGGCATATCGGGTTGCAGAAGCTTTTTATAACGGAATTGCAGGTGGATTTTCGATACGAGAATCTTTTGAACAAGCACGTGCCATCGCTGGTGCTCATTACCGGTTCAGAGAAGTTCCCCTCAATTCCTATACCCGCTCTCTGGACTGGGATGCATTGGAAACGGAAAGCGAAGGATTTCCCTGGGGCCTCTATGTATCAGAAGATCAGGAATACCATCTGGACTGGCGACTAGACCGAATCAGTTTAAGCAAATCTTCGGGTTTCAGTATTCGGAAGCCCCAAACGCTACTTACCCTTGCTGCACTGGTCCTTTTACTGGTAATAGGTGGATTTACCGTTGCCTCTTTTTATCAGGAAAAGAAGGACCTGAAAAGCCCGTATAGTACTCACAATGTGGAAGCAGGCAAGGTAAAAGACCTGTCATTCGCCAACTCCAAGCCGATTCAGCCAGATACGACATTTCAGGACTCTCAAACAATAGAACGCCCCGCTACGATGCTCCGCGATTCTTCAGTCTTTGTTTCGGATGCTACCTATAATATTTTGATCCTTCCGCTACAGGCTTATGAAAGCTGTTCCGATGAAGCTACCCAGTATGAAAAGGCGATGCGCAATCGACTCAATGACCTCCGCCGCAATCACGGTATCCGCGCAGAGATTCAGTTTCAGCCTGGGAATGTTTCGGTAAATGAAGACTACAATGCAGAGGATATTGGCCGTGCCCGCCATGCGGATATGGTAGTCTGGGGAGAATACAGCAAAAAGTGTGGAGACTCTACTTCCATGTCGATCCAATATCAGGCGATGGAGACACAGGGAGAAACCATTTTTGATCAACCCGGCGAAACCCAAGCGACTACGTTCAAATATTTTACCAAAAAATACCAGGATCGATTTGTACAGCCGATTGCAGATATCATGTACTGGATCCATGGCAATGAAAGATTGCAAGACAAGCGATATCAGCAGGCTCTCAACCTCTTCCAACAAATCAAGGTAAAAGATTCACCGGCCTATGCGCCCGTATATTCGCTGCAAGGCTTATGTTTTCTCGAACTCCATAATCGAATTCGGGCCGAGCAGCAAATCGACAAAGCCCTGCAACTCAATAGCCAATATGGTCCGGCCCACTGCTATAAGGGACATATTAATTGGCAAAGGGGGAACATGGATGAGGCATGGGTAGATTACAGTCGCGCGATTGACTATCAATCGGGGTATGCAGAAGCCTATTTCAGCCGGGGTTTGGTGCATGAAAAAGTAAGTAAGTTTGAAGAGGCCATTCAGGACTATGAAGAAGCTTTCCGGCTGAACCCCCAATACGAGGAGGCCCGGGAACGCAGTAGAATTGTTCGCCAAACCACGAAGGAATTACGGGATTTGAATCGGCAGATCACCCAAAATTCAGAAAATGCAGAGTTGTATTTTGAAAAGGCAAAACTCCTGCAATACCAACTCGCAAATCACGACAGCGCACTTGCCTATTATGATATGGGAATTGCCCTCAAAGATAATTATGCACATGGGTATTTTGAGCGGGGGCACCTCTATCAATACCATTTCCTAATGTACGATGCGGCCATCTCAGACTATGAAAAAGGCCTGACCCTCAAGCCTGACTATCGTTTTGCCCTCGGGAACCTCGCAATCATCTACGCAAAGCGAAGGGATGACAAACACTTCTTTCAGTACATCGAACGCGCTTTACAGAATGGATATAACATCAAATTCTTCCTCGAAAAAGCAGTTTCCAAACCCTATCAGGATATGACCCGGTTTCAGGAACTCCTCCAGAAATACGAATAAGTGCGCCAGCGCCTGTGAGATTTGCGAAAAGCCATGCATTTACGTGTATCCTCTATGGAGAGATCATTGATCTGTTTCAAAACACAGAAAATGATAAGTCCAATCGGTCTCAGTCAAACACAACTACCCCCTTGGCATTTTTGCCTGCCATCATATCGTCAAAAGCCTGCTGTAACTGATCAAGGGGATAGGTTTGGGTAATCATTTCATCCAGGAGCAAATCTCCTTTTTTATATAACTTCATCAAAATCGGAAAATCGATCTGCGGCCTGCACTTTCCGTATAGGGGATTCAGGTAGAGTTTGTCCCATTCAAAGAGGTTCATGTCTATGGTGATTTCCTCCTCAATTCCACTCACCTGAACAGCCATACCCGCATTTCGGATCATGGCAAGGGGAGCAGCGCCGAGTGCCGGGACACCGGTGCACTCAAAGGAATAATCGGCTCCCCGCCCATCGGTCAGCTTTTTAACGGCTTCGGCTGCAAGGAGCAAGCCCTTGTCTTTTCTATCTGCCTGAATCAAGTGAGTCGCCCCATAGGTTTTGCTCATTTGCAGGCGATTGGGATTGACATCTACTGCGATGATCTGAGCTGCACCTGAAATCCGGGCTCCCTGAATCACATTGAGGCCCACACCTCCTACCCCCAGGACAACGACCGAGCTTCCCGGCTTTACAGCAGCAGCATTCACGACAGATCCATAGCCAGTCATCACGCCACAGCCTATGATACAAGCAGAAGCAAAGGGAATTTCACCCTCCATTTTTACTACGGCTGCTTCCTGTACCACCGCATAAGTGGACAGAGTTCCCAGGTTAAAGGAGCGAGGAGTCCCCACTCCATTCAGGCGCGAACTTTCGAGCCGGGCATGTCCTGCCGAAACCGGACTACCACTGGTTACAGGCGAATGACGTTCACATATATGCTGATTTCCTTCCAGACATTGAAAACAACTGCCACAGGGAATCGCCCAATTCAAAATCACGGAATCACCGGGTGCTACGACTGTAACCTCCTCCCCTACTGCTTCCACAATTCCTGCCCCTTCATGCCCCAGGATAAAATCATATCCCCAATTACACATGGAGTCATAATCCGTATGGCAAATTCCAGCTGCTTTCATTCGCACCCGGACTTCTTTTTGAACAGGAGCACTTACCTCAATGGATTGGATAACAAAATTCCCTTTACCATCAGCAATGGCAGCCTGGGCATGTACAATATTCATAGCGACTTGGTTATTCAGTTAGGTTGGCTGCTGCCTGGTACATTTCATACAATTCACCGCTGACCTCTTCTAAGCTTTCATTGGTATTGTTAGTCAAGATAACCAGCATCCACTCAGCTTCCAGATCCCGCAGGAGAATTGTTCGGAAACCAGCCAGCCCCCCGGTATGCAGTACGCGTTCGGGCATATTTTCTACCAGCCTCCACCCAAATCCATAATAGGAAGTTTCTCCATTTGTGAGAGAGACGGGCATATAAGCCTGACGCATCAGGTCCTGTGAAATCAATTTTTCGGTATAGAGGGCACGTTCCCATTTTAAGACATCACCTACGGTCGAAAAAATTCCGCCACCGCCAGTCGTATAGGCATCGTAATCTGCGACTTCTCCCTCGGCAGTAAAGCCGATCGCGCGATTTGGAATTGCAGGTTTTGTTTCGTCAAATAACACAGACTGCGTCATGTCCAAGGGATCAAAAATGCGTTGCTGCACAAATTCCCGGTACGACATCCCCGAGGCTTTCGCTGTAATCATAGACAACAGAACATAGGCTGAATTGCTGTAGGAATAAGCAGATCCGGGGGTAAAATCGAGCTGAGGTTGTTCCAATAAGGCTTGTACGACTTCTGCATTGGTCATTCCGTCATGAAACTTGCCCATGGTATAATAATCCGGTATGCCAGAAGTGTGGGTCAGCAGGTGTCGGATCTGAACAGTGTCAGCATAAGGCAATTCCGGGAAAAAATCAGATAAGGAATCATCAAGCGACAAGGTGCCTGCTTCTGCCAGCATCAGGAGCGTCATTGCAGTCATTTGCTTGGCCACTGAGGCGAGGTAAAAAGGGGTACCTATTTCCAGTTGTTTCCCAGTGCGAACATCCTGCACTCCTTGCGCTGTCTGATAGATGACCGCACCTTTTTCGGCCATGAGCAGCGTGCCATTAAACCCAATATTGGCAAGATATGTGTCCATTTGATGGCTAAGTGGAGTAGCATACTCCACAACGTATCTCTTATCAGATGTACAGGAACTCTGCATAAATAGAACCATCAATGGGATTATAATAACTCTCATTTACTATAGTAGAATTGATTTTTGCTTACTACCAGTCAAGTGCTTCTGGCGCAGAAGCAAAGAGGGTTTTTAGATAAGGTATCCCATTTCGCTGACGTTTCATCTCGTACCAAACTGTAGGATGTTGTTTCGATAAAATCCCTACTCTCATTTTTTCAAGTTCCTGATCTGGGGTATCACTATCGCGCCCAGAAATATATTCTTTCAAACGTGCGCAATAATCCCCATATGCTTCCTTTCTTGCTACTGCTAATTCATCTCTTTGATTCAGTTTCAGCAAGGAAATCATATAACGTGCACGTTTGTAATTAGTGCTCGAAATATCATCTTCTAATTCTGTAAATCGGAAGGTATCAATTATATCTAACCAGAGAAATTTGAGCGGATTTTCTGTACGGGGGTTGATTAGCAGAGGCTGTCCAGCCTGTGGGGGTTCCGGAATTTCGCCGGGGGTTCGTTCCATCTTAACAATTACTCCCGTATCAATATGAAATACTGAAAACTGATTACTTTTCGACCGGTTACATGAGCCACAAGAATAAAGATAGTTTTCCCAAACAAATGTTTTCCCAGGGTAAATACTTTTAGGAAACATATGCTCAACCTCATCAGCATTAGAATCCTCGCAATAACAACATCTATTAGCTCCGGAGCACATTGCTCTCAGCTTAGCTTTTACATCTCGAAAAGGAGCATATTGGGATTTCTGAGGCCAAAGTCTCCTGGCTTCACTAACTTGGTCAGGATAACTTGTCAACCCATTTATCTCCGATTGATAGAGAGCTAACTTTTCCAGGGTTTCTTTTTCTACAGTTGTGTCTATGAGTTGAATCATTTCCTACAAAGATTCGGTAGGTAATATTGTCCTTAGTTTTTCTAAACGAATAGTTTCACTTTCTGCAATCGTTCCCATCATAGATTTTTTATTCAGTTTTGCCAACTCATTTAACATCCCCTGCGCACTCGCAGATCGCGAAATATTCTCGCCAAATACTTCTGTTCCATAGGCATCCAATACATTCCCATAAATAAGTCTCTGCAAATCGTTCCCCTCTACCCGTCCGGATTCTTGCATGCTTCCCGGAGTTGCCAATCGCCAAACAGAACCATTCTCTGCAGCACGACATATCAAAGGGCTATGGGTCGTTACAATAAACTGAATATTAGGGAAATATTTGGTAAACCAGTACCCTATCCGGACTTGCCAGGTTGGATGCAGGTGCGCATCCACCTCATCAATAAGTACTACTCCTGAAAACGGAACAACTAATTTGTCATTATCTGATTTGAAAACAGGGCCATATGTCTTTGCGGGGAAAAAGATGGTCATTTGCCTCACAAGTTCTAACATCAGGCTCAAAACAGAACGATAACCATCGCTCAACCAATCTAAAGGAACTTGCTTTCCATCAGGAGAACTAAAAAAAACACCCTCAGAAGTAATTTTAATAAGTTTAACCCCATTCGGAAGCAACTCTCCCTGGTTTATAAAATCGATTAGTCGATCAATAAAATCAGATGTATTTCCCTTCTCCTTCTCCTTCTCCAGCTTTTTAAACTGTAAGCTTTTCAACCAATCGTCAACTTGTACAAATGCGATATCAGACTCGAAGGTCGATATATGAGCCGCTACCCGATGATCTTCATCAAATAATTTATTGTGTTGAGAGTTTCCCCCTGTCAACCTACGAAAAGGCCCAAAGGAAGCAGAAAACCACCCGTAGGTTCCGCTCCATATTTTACTATTTTGGCCTTCCTTTGATCCAAATCCGACTTGCTCATCTCTAGAATTCCAGAATTTTGTCTCTAAATACTGCTCGGTTCCATTAGTTCCATTTTGATTGACCTCCTGCTCACCGGGAATGAGCCTTAGGGCAATACTTCCTTCTTCGGCTCCCTGCCGCAAAACCTTTTTCTCATTGTAACGAAAAGATTTGAATCGTCCTGGCCCGCATAAACATATCGCAATCGCGCGAAGTATTCCAGTCTTACCAGAACCATTATCCCCTATTAAAACATGCCACCCGGCAAAGTTATCATCATCTCTCCGAAAGAAAAGATCGATCTCTTCGACCGACATAATGTTTTTAATTTTTATGGTATTGATATACATAATCAATCATTTTCGTGCATTTGAACCCATTTATTATTTCTCTTGCCTTAAAATACTCAAACCATTGGATTTTCACCTACTCCCTACTCGACAATCTCAGCCAGTTCTAACCAACGCATTTCTTTTTCTTCAAGGGAATCCGCCAGGGTCTCTAGCTCCTGGGTCCAATCTGTCAATACGGAATAATCGCTTTCGCCAGAATTGAGGAGTTGATTGAGTTCCGCCTTTCGGGCTTCCATTTCAGCTATCTCCTTCTCGAGCGACTCGTACTCTCTTTTTTCTTTGTAGGATAATTTCCTGACCTCATCGTGCCGTTTTTTCGTTTTGGGAGCAGGCGTCGACACGACGGGCTTGGCCTCTTCCAATTTTATTTTGTCCTGTTCGGCTTTCCAGGTTCTGTACTGTGAATAGCTTCCGGGGAAGTCTTTAATTTTCCCATCGCCTTCAAATACGAATAGATGATCTACCATTCGGTCCATAAAAAACCGGTCGTGAGTAGCGACTACCAGGCAACCATCAAATGCTTCTAAAAATTCCTCTAATTTCCGGAGGGTAACCAAGTCCAGGTCATTGGTTGGCTCATCCAGAATCAGGAAATTGGGATTTGTCATCAGCATCCGCAACAGGTGCAAGCGTCGCTTTTCCCCTCCACTCAAGGTTTCCACCATCGCGCTATGCATATGGCGGGGAAACAGAAAATGTTCTAGTAACTGCGCTGCGGACAGCGTTTGGCTTTTACTGAGTTCAACCGTTTCTGCGGCTTCGGTAACCACTTCTATGACGCGCTGATTGGGCTTCATCGTCAATCCTCCCTGACGATAATATCCAAATACGATGGTTTCTCCTTTACGGACTTTACCCGAATCGACTGCCTCTTCTTCGATGAGAATATTGAGAAAAGTGGTCTTACCGACTCCATTAGGGCCAACAATCCCAATCCGATCTTTCCGGTTGAAGGTATAGGTAAAATCATCGAGGATCACCAGGTCTTCATAGGCTTTCCGCAGTTTTTTGAGTTCGAGGACTTTCCCTCCTATTCGCCGCCCTTTGACTTGTAATTCGATGTCTTGTGTGTCCCGTACATTCTGAGCAGTCGCTTTTAATTCATGCGCCGCATCGATGCGATATTTGGCTTTGGTGCCTCGCGCCTTGGGAGATCGGCGGAGCCATTCGAGTTCTTTCCGCAGTAAGTTTTGGGCCTTGAGTACGCCTTGATCATGACCTGCTTCTCGTTCATGCTGCTTTTGGAGGAAATAGGCATAATCGCCTTTGTAGCTATAGAGATTTCCCCCGTCCAGCTCCATTATCTCATTGGTTACGCTATCTAAAAAGTAACGATCATGCGTTACCATGATAAGGCTTTGTTTGCTCGTGGAAAGAAATTGCTCCAACCACTCGATACTTGCGAGGTCGAGGTGATTGGTAGGCTCATCCATAATGAGGAGTTCCGGTTCTCCGATCAGGGCCTGCGCCATTGCGACCCGTTTTCGCTGCCCTCCGGAAAGTTCAGCGATTTTCCTGTCCAGAAAATTGACATCCAGCCGCCCCAGGATTTGATTGATACGCACTTCAAAGTCCCAGGCATTCATGATGTCTATTTCCGACATAACTGTTTGAAGGCGGTCTTGCTGGGCTTCGGTCGGTTCCTTTTCGGAGAGCAGTTCCTCATATTCCCGGATCAGTTGGAGGGCCGGTTGGTCATAGGAAAAAACCCATTCGGATACTGTCAGGTCCATCGGGAGTTGCGGCTCCTGCGGCAAAAAAGCGATTTTGATCCCTTTGCGAACACTTACCCGGCCAGAATCCGGTGTTTCGATGCCCGCAAGGACTTTGAGCAGGGTGGACTTCCCACTTCCATTTACTCCAATCAAGGCTATCTTTTGCCCTTGTTGCAGGCCAAAACTCAAATCCTCAAACAGGGATTTGTCGCCATAAGATTTAGAGATATGTTCTGCGGAAAGGAAGTTGACCATAATGATTGTGGGGTGAATCGGTAAATTACACCCTTCTCCCCTTCTTTGCCAAAGCAAGCCCAATAAAAAAGGGCTCCGAAAAGGAGCCCCTGATGATGAAAGAGATAAAAATCTATTATCGGATCAAAAGCCCAATTGAGAAATTGGAGGTAATTGCGATAGGAAAGGAATTTCCACCCGAAGCGTGGCTGTAGAAATACCCACCGTTTGTGCTGGAAACTTCACTGGTTCCGCCTGGGAATTCAATTTTCTCTTCTACATTTCCAAATCCATATCCTAATCCTGCACTGAGATTCAGAGAGATCAGATCAGCGAGAATCCATTGCTTACCAAAGTTCAGGAGTAAGGCTCCTCCAACGGCAGACCGGGATGCAGGGTCCCCACTGATTGTTCCAATGTCATTATTGCGATAGTATGAAAATACCAATTCCGGCTTGAAGTACGTACCTCTCAGGGGGTGAGTTTGACGCATTCCTTCGAGGTGCCAATCTTGTCCCAGCATAAACTTAGGGCCTCCGCCAATGTAAAAACCAGAATTACCATCCACAGCTTCGGAAACGCCTACCCCAATCAGTCCTACTCGGGTGTCGATTGAAATCCCGGGCTTCAGCAATTGTTCATACCCTAACCCCAAGTGCCCTGTCAATGGAGAAAAGAATGCCATCTTAAGTACTTTGTCTTTCGGGTACTCAACAGGTTCGCCGAAGTTATTTTGAGCGGTTGCCAATTGAAGGCTGCATATTACTGCGATGACGAAGAGGCTGATAAGCTTTTTCATGAGTATTTTTTTATTAGTTGAGTTCTTTGCGAAAATGAGCGTGGCTATTTTGATAGCTTCATTCGCGTTTTCAGAAGTAAGACAGTCCAGTTATAAAGTTCCCTTATTCTTGTATCATTTTTTTTGAAAAAAAATTCAGTTCTCCTTATTGTAGCAGGACGCCTACTGTAAAGGTGCTACTAAATG
This sequence comes from uncultured Bacteroidia bacterium, assembly GCA_964352745.1. GTDB lineage: Bacteria > Bacteroidota > Bacteroidia > J057 > J057 > CAYGTH01. Next base: position 6,006 of record CAYGTH010000037.1, on the reverse strand, counting down.
CAACGGGAAAACCGTCCCATCCGCCGCCATGGCTATGAAAATAGCCACCGGCATCGATCACCGTTTCTCCTCCAATGCTCAACACATTTTCCCTTCTAATTTCTCCAAATGCATACCCAGCCCCGAAACTAAAATCAAGGGAGATAATTTCTGCAATAATAAATTGCTTCCCAAAGTTGAGTAATAAGGCCCCCGAGTAAGCGCGAACCTTGGAACTTGCGGTCGTCTCATTTTCCTCTCTTCCAAAAATCGAAAACGCAATCTCCGGCTTGAAATAGGTGCCTCGCAAAGGATGCGTTTGCCGCATACCTTCGAGATGGAAATCCTGGCCTAACAAAAACTTAGGGCCGACACCGATATAACCACCGCTATTTCCACTATGTACTCCCTGGACTCCAATTCCAATGATTCCAATCCGGGCATCCAATGTAATTCCGGGTCGCATCAGTTGTTCATACCCAAATCCCAGGTGTCCGACCAGTGGAGAGAAAAAGGCGAATTTCAGATTTTTAGTTTTGGGGAATGGAGTGGGTTCTCCCAATTGATCCTGAGCCCAGGTATTCTGCCCTCCAATAAGTAGTACCATTCCGATAAACATCAACAATTTTTTCATCTTCTTGTCTTTGAAAGAATTTTCAGGAGACAAAGGTACACAATCGACCTATGTAGCAGCATCCCAAAGAAAAAGGCCCCTCAAACAAGGCAATCATCGCCTGTCTCCGGGGCCTCGCTACAACAAGGTTTTGGCTAATAAAATTATTACTCCTCTATCGGATCATAATGCCGATGGTGAAAGTGCTGGTGAAAGCAATTGGAAATTGATCCCATCCGCCTGCGTGGCTGTGAAAATAGCCGCCGACATCTGAAGAAACCTCTGTTCCTCCATTCGGAATATTAATTCTCGTTTCATGTTCTCCAAACGCATATCCCAGGCCAGTGCTCAAGTCGAGGGAGATAAAATCGGCCAGGACCCACTGCTTTCCAAAATTGAGAAGCAAAGCACCTGAATAGGCATTTACTTCTTGCGTTGCATCATTAGAACCAAAAACAGATATGGCCAGTTCCGGCTTAAAGTAGGTGCCCCGGAGTGGATGCGTTTGCCGCATTCCTTCGACATGCCAATCCTGCCCGAGCAAAAACTTAGGCCCTACCCCGAAATACACGCCTTTATTTCCATTGTGTACTTCGTCCACGCCCACACCGATAATACCGAATCGACCGTCGATGGATATGCCAGGTTTTACCAATTGTTCGTATCCCAGGCCCAGGTGTCCAACGAGGGGAGAAAAGAATGCCAGTTTTAGACTTCTGGTTCTGGGAGATTCGGTAGGCTCTCCAAAATCCCCCTGTGCAAAAAGCGTAGAGAAGCTAAACAAGCAAGCGAGCATAAACAGGCAAATACGATTTTTCATAAGATTTAGGGGTTAATCATGATTAGGTAGAGCTAAGACGTACGTATGGGTCGATCCATCAAGTGTCCATAGTATTTTTTTATTCCCCGAAATGATTTCCACTTATGCCTCAGCGAATTTTCGCCCGGTTTTTGTAGCTTGTTTTGTAGTTTTACGCCTTGAAACACTACGCATGAATTCAGCTTCACATATCCCACTTGCCAGCCCCTCCACCCTCGAACAGTATTTTGATCGATTCCGCAAACAGATTGTAGGCTATGACCAAACCTTTGAGAGTCCTTATGGTCAGCAGCAAATTCTCTATGCTGACTGGACAGCAAGCGGCAGATTATACAGGCCCATAGAAGAAAAGCTTCTGAATGAATTTGGTCCATTTGTGGGAAATACACATACAGAAACCACGGTAACGGGCACCTCTATGACTCGTGCCTATCATGAAGCTAAGCATCTCATTAAATCCCATGTCAACGCTGGGCCGGAAGATGTCCTGCTCATGACCGGATCAGGTATGACGGGTGCTGTCAGCAAGTTTCAGCGGATCCTGGGCCTCAAAGCACCGGAGCAGCTCATGCCATTCGTAAAAATTCCGGAAGTAGACCGACCGGTTATATTTGTAACGCATATGGAACACCATTCCAACCACACTTCCTGGTTGGAAACCCTCGCCGATGTAGAATGTATTCTTCCAGATGACAAAGGCCTGATCAATCTCTCTCATTTGGAGGAATTGCTCCAACAATACCAACATCGCACCACTAAAATTGCCTCCGTAACAGCCTGTTCTAATGTATCCGGCGTTCATACCTGTTATCAACAAATTGCTCGCCTTATGCATCAAAACGGGGGGCTTTGTTTTGTAGACTTCGCTTGTTCCGGGCCTTATGTTTCGATTGACATGCATCCGGAAGATCCGCTCGAAAAACTAGACGCGATTTATTTTTCTCCACATAAGTTTCTAGGCGGTCCCGGCACTCCCGGCATTTTATTATTTGATTCTCACCTCTATCGCAACCGCGTCCCTGATCAGCCCGGTGGGGGTACCGTAGTATGGACCAATCCCTGGGGCGGGCACCAATATATTGACAATATTGAGGAACGGGAAGATGGAGGCACTCCTGCCTTTTTGCAGACCATCAAAGCGGCACTTGCCATTCAGCTAAAAGAAGAAATGGGGGTCGAACGCATGCTGAAACGAGAAGAAGAGATGTTGCAAATCCTGTTTCCGGCTCTTCGCCAGATTCCGGGTATGCACATCCTCGCAGATAATATAGAAGACCGACTCGGCGTGATTTCCTTTTATATCGAGGGGCTTCATTTTAACCTGGTCGTCAAATTGCTCAATGATCGGTTTGGCATCCAGATGCGGGGCGGGTGTTCTTGCGCGGGCACTTACGGCCACTACCTGCTGCATATTCAACCGGAACAATCCGAAGCGATCACTTCACAGATCGACCAGGGTAATCTGACGGTAAAACCCGGATGGATTCGCATGTCTGTGCATCCGACCATGACCAATTCAGACATATATTCCCTCATTCATGCCTTGGAACAATTGGTTGAGCATCATGCCGAATGGGAAAAAGATTACCGATACAATGCCAGTTCTAATGAATATCATCACCTCGGAGGCGATGATCAGGACGCTGAACGGGTAAGTCGATGGTTTTCTTAAAAAAAAGCTATTTAATAGACAATCGGGATCGCCCTGTTTCACAAGGCGATCCCGATTTATATAACAGACGAAGGGTTTACTTCGAAAGAATCATCTTACCTGTTGTAATCGCTCCATCCACGTCCAGTTGATAGAAATATAAGCCGCCAGGATAGGCTGATCCATTCCAGGTAACCTCGTGTGTTCCTGAGCTTTGTTGCTCGTCCACAACCACAGCAATCTGCTGGCCGGTCATATTATAAACTTTCACCTGTACTTTCCCGGATCTTTCCAGTTGGTAGCTGATGGTTGTCTCCTGTCCAAATGGGTTGGGATAATTTACCAATCCTGCTGATTCAGCTAACAGATCATCTTCTATGCTGGTGATTTCCAAGCCCCACCAGTTCAGATCGCCCAAGGGTTGGCCTGCAAGACTGCCTGCATGAGAAGCACTTGTCATAGCATACGCCATATCAAAAGGTAATTGATTGACCGTAGTAGCCCCTCCATCATCCATAGGAGGCGTATTGCCTGGGTCTGTGTACCAGGTAGTCATCACTGTAGCGGGAGATCCGGGCCCTGTTGTAAACATGGGGTTTTCAGCAATATTGGAGGCTCCAGTACCTGCTTCATCCACAAAAGCCTGCACGGTGGGACTGTATAGCGGCTGAACAGAAACCGTATCCGGGTATAAGTCTGCAATTCCAGTCGTATCAAGCCAGAAATTATTATTACGCACATCAATTACCTGAGTCGGACCGCCCGGGGCGATACTATCCGCAATGATCACCACATTAGAGAAATCGGCACTGGCAGAAGGAATACTTCCCAGGAATCCCGCATTGGAAAAGAGGTTATTGGTCAGTCGGAACCAGGTTACTTCCCCTGCATCCATACCTCGTTGGCCAATGTTTACAACTGTGTTGTGATTGAACCAGAGATAGTTGATCAACCCGCCACCATCGCGAAGTATCGTACTGGTCAGATTAAAGAATGTACTGTTTTCTACAATCAGGGAATCGATATCATTGCCCCGGTCATCAATGCCCCTTCCATTATTCGGATCAGAGGTGATACCAATGTTGCTAAAAGCAGAATTGGTGATCTTAATTGTCATACCGGGGTTGTCGCATCGAATACCAGCCTGACTGGCACGATCGATATGACAATCTTCGATGATCAGCCGGATACTATCTGCGCTACACCGCAGAATCTGCCCACCCGTTCCTCCGCCATTGTCGAGGTTAGTGATATAAAGACCTTTGACCGTCAGGTCATCCCGAACCCGAAATGCACGGGAAGCAGAACCTCCGGAAGGAACGGCAGGTTGAAGTACGGGCCGATCTCCGGTACTGTCAGCAGCCATAATCGTAAGCGGAAAGCGGTTCTCGATCGATCCATTAAGCAAATAATAGCCTCCTCTTTCGAGTTTGTAAACAGTTGCACTATCTGTTCGCTCCCCTGATGCCAGGGTATCTCCTGAAATGACATCATTGAGCACCCCTACTGTAGCGCCTGATGAGGGAATAAAGACTACCCGCTGTGCCATTACAGGACTTATTCCCAGGCACAGGGCAATTAACATAAGCGGGAATGAAAGGTGTTTGAAAGTGAATTTTGTGTTCATAATCCTTGAGTTTTGGTTTTGGTTGGTTGGTTGGTTAAAAAGAATATTTTATTCCCAGATCCCCGGTCCATCCAAAAATGGCTTCGCGGGTGAGAAATGTTCGACTCCCCAGAAAAGCCCTTTCTGGTGTATTGGTGATATTATTCACATTGAGCAGCACCACAAAGCCCTTGGGTAACTTTTGTTTCATGGTTAGGTCCCAGCGGGTAAATGTATCCGAAAAACCATCAAGTTCGCTTCGTGTTCCCACAAAATCCAGGCTTTCTCCCTGAAAAACCATAGATACCCGGCCTGAGAACCCCCCGCGTTCATATCCAACCGAGACATTGACAATGTGCGCTGCCTGCCCCGGTATTCGACCTGCACGGGCAGTATCGGTAAAAATGGCGTTAAAAGGGGGATTGGGGTTTACCGCGACCTGGAGGAAGGGGTAAAAAGTTTCCGAAAAAATACGGGAATAATTAGCGGAAAGGAGAATGCCATTAAAGGGGTTAGGCAAAAAGCGAAGGTTGGTCTGCAATTCTATCTCCCCTCCATATACAGTAGAGGTTTCCACTGCATTTTCAGGTTCGGTAAGCTCATAGCCATTGGTTTGTCCCGGCGTGGTAATGCGGCTCACACGGACATAATCGATATCATCAAGTTCTTTATAAAATCCGCCGATGGTAAGCAGCCCTAGTTTATTGTAGAAAGAAATAAATGCATCGTAGTTCCATACTTTTGTATGAAGCAGGTTCGGACTTCCCTTGCTAACCGTTCCGCCGAGTGTGTTGATCCGCTGCCAGGGCACCAGATTAAAATAGTTAGGTCGGGAAAGGGAACGAGTGGCAGCAAGTCTAAGGTCAACCCATGAAGCGAATTTGTACTGAAGGTGCAACATAGGCAGCCATTCTGTGTATTGCCGATTGCCGGTAGTGTCCACTTTATCTATGACCGCCCCTCCTGCCGGAATCCCAAAGGTCCCCTTGTAGGCCGTTTGTGTATGCTCCATCCTCAAGCCCGGCAGTATCATGAGTTTTTTATTCAGGAAATGCAGTTGTGCCATCACATAGCCCGCCTCAATGCGCTCACTGGCTTCGTAATCCTCAAGATCTATCTGTTCATTGCGGACAAAATAGTTCCCAAACGATGACGCAAAATTGTCGAGCGCCGCTGCATCAAGGCCGGGACCAAATTCATATTGACCTTTGAGAAATTCACCCGAGTCAAAGTCCCCTACAAAGTTTTCCATCAAGATACGCCCCTCGTTATCCAGCACAAACAGATCGGGGTTTTCAGCAGCAATATTGTCTGTTCCCCGAAATCCAGTCCAGTCC
>CAYGTH010000036.1:0-27210 GCA_964352745.1 uncultured Bacteroidia bacterium | reverse complement strand
TGTACATGAAACCCCGGAGATTCCGCTTAGTGCTTTCTTTGTGCGCTGAGTGCCTCAGTGGTAAATCCAGGGCTGTTTTCCTTTGCGAACCTTGCGGTTATTCTTCGCTTGCAGGAAAACTGGCCTACACCCATAAGAAGTAGCTATCCATTCACTCCTGCTGCCTCTCACCGAATAAATAAGAGCTCCCGATATTTGGGATAAGGCCAATCTTCATCCGGGACAAGGGATTCGATCACATCACAATGCTTCCTTATAGCCTCACACAAGGGAAAGACCTGATCGCTATACGCCAACGCAGTTTCCCGAATATCCGATTTCATTTCCACTTCTTTCATTTTCGCCTTCAGTTCGTCAATCGCCTGCCAAACACCCGTAAGATGTCCGCTGAGCACAGTATGAATACCTGGAATTTCTGAATTCATCGTATCCAGACCCGCTTGTTTTAGCTTAGCCAAATAAGCAACCCCACAGGGAACTACCCCGCTCATCGCTAATTCCAGCAGCAGGCCGGATTCTGTCCGGGATTGCTCCACATAGTTCCGAATCAAAACCGCATGACGGGAATGAATTTCAGATTCTGTAAAAACTGCACTTTCGGTAAACAATTTCACCGTCTTGGGCAGCAAATAAGCATCGAGTGCATGAGGCGTTTTCCCATCCCGCAACAAGCCTCTCTTTTCCGCTTCATCTCGCCAGGCCTGACTACTGCCATCTCCCTCAAATCGAACAGATTTACTCGCGATGATATTCTCTCGGATGATGTCAAGAACTGCCAGTTCTTTCTTTCTGCTACGCGCCATTTTTCGGGTTACCTGATCCAGAAAGCGAGTCAATTGTTCGGCTACTATCACATTGAGCACCATCATGGGATGTGAGCTATTTGCAGAAGCGCCTACTGCCCGGAATTCAAATTTATTGCCCGTAAAGGCAAAGGGGGCGGTACGGTTGCGATCTGTATTATCGAGGAGCAGTTCAGGAATTTTACTGATTCCTAATTTTAGATAAGGGTTCTTGAGTTGTTTTCGGGATTTGCGAGGTGGGGTCTCAATGTCATCCAGGATTTGTGTAAGCAAACTTCCTAAAAATACCGATATGATAAGTGATGGGGCTTCTTCGGCACCTAAGCGCAAGTCGTTTCCGGCCGAAGCCACACTCGCTGCCAGCAAATCCGAATGCTCAGCTACCGCGCGAATTACCGAGGTGAAAAATGCCAGGAACATCAGGTTTTCCTTAGGGTTTCCCCCAGGAGAAAGCAGATTTTTCCCCTTCGAAGTGTGGATAGACCAGTTGTTATGCTTAGCAGATCCATTAATCCCTGCAAAAGGTTTTTCATGCAGCAAGGCGCGTAATTGGTGCCGCTGTGCTGTTCGCTCAATCAGGTCCATCAACAATTGACCATGATCAACTGCGACATTTAGCTCCTCATATTGCAATGCCAACTCAAACTGCCCGGGAGCGACTTCATTGTGTCGCGTTTTTAACGGGATGCCCAGTTTTAGCGCTTCAATCTCCAATTCATTTAAAAAAGCAACAGCACGCTCCGAAATCGAGCCAAAGTACCGATTGCCTACCTGGAAATCGCGGGCAGAAGGCGCCCCTAATACGGTACGACCCGCCAGCATTAGATCTGGCCTCAAGTCAAATAAACGCGAATCGACCAGGAAATATTCCTGCTCGGTCCCCAGGGTTGGGATTACTCGCTGGATGCTCTTGTCAAATAACTGGGCCAATGCCACCGCAGCCACATCCAATAAGGCAATGGATTTGAGCAAAGGGATTTTAAAATCCAGCGATTCGCCTGTATAGGAAACAAAAATGGTAGGAATACATAAGGTCTTTCCATACCGGGTTTCAAAAATAAACGCTGGAGAACTACAATCCCAGGCGGTCAAGCCTCTCGCTTCAAAGGTACTTCGGATGCCTCCTGTAGCCAGGGAAGAAGCATCAGGTTCTTGCTGCACTAACTCATCGGCCGAAAATTTCTCTATCGCTTCGCCGGCTTGAAAATCAATAAAAGAGTCGTGTTTTTCAGCAGCCATCCCGGAAAGGGGCTGAAACCAGTGCGTAAAATGAGTTGCCCCCTTTTCGATTGCCCAGGCCTTCATAGCATGGGCTACCGGTGAGGCAGTTGCCCGTTTGATTCGCTTACCGTGATCAATCGCCTCAATTAAATTGGCATAAACTTCCTGCGACAAATAATGTCGCATCACCTTATCATCAAATACATGCTCCCGAAAGTAGTCCCGCAATCTCCCCTGGTCTTCCAGCACCTCTTTTGTCGGCCGGTTTCGAATTTGTTCTATTGCCCGAAATCGTGGATTCATCCCCATACTTCCCTATCTAGTATTACTTTTGTCTATTTTACCCGAATACGTTGCCCCACATCAATTCTAGAGGCTTTTAATCCCGGATTCAGGGCCATAATTTGCTGTACGCTGACATTCGGATATTGACTCGCAATCCCCCAAATAGTCTCTCCCTTTTTTACTGCATGGAAGACCGAATTAGCAGGAGCCGTGGCACCAGGACGAGTTGCAGCACTGCTGATTTGCCGGGAAGGGGTACGCGTACTAGCCTGCTGAACACTTCCTTTGGTATAGATTTTCAGTTTTTGCCCCACCTTAATCTTGTATCGGCGTAAGTTATTCCAATTAGCTACCGAACCAGGAGACACACCGTATCTTTCTGCGATTGTACCCACCACATCTCCATGTCGTACAGTATGGTAGATGAGTTTTCCGCTTCCCGTCGAGGAAGGATTGTAAGTTGATCTGTTTGAAGCATAACTGGCAGTAGCTGTTATTGGTGGGACTTTCCGGGCCCCATATTGCTGACGCAATCGACTTACATTCGCAGCAAAATATTCAGCTACCTGATCCGGTACGCGCAATGGGTAAGACTTGGCAGAATAAGGCACGCGTTCCATTTTCAATTCCGGATTCAGGTGCTTGAGCAAATTGTAGCTCGTATTGGTCATCTTAGCGATTTCCTCCAGGGTGAGGTCCATTCGGGATACATGGATCGTATCGTGGTCCAGGCTAAATTCCGGATAAACAGGATACAGGTTATGCTCAGGTGCATACTCAAAGACATAAGCGGCAGCAATAAAGGCCGGAACATAACCACGGGTTTCACGCGGTAAATGCTCCCGGATCGCCCAGAAATTCCGCTGCCCGCCGGAGCGGATAATTGCCTTTCGCACATTCCCTGCACCACAATTGTAAGAAGCTATAGCCAGCAACCAATCTCCAAACTCTTTATGAGCGCTTTCGAGATATTTCATTGCTGCAATAGTTGACTTATAGGGATCCTTGCGTTCATCCACATAGGAATTTACCTCCAGGCCATATTCTTTGCCTGTCCGATACATAAACTGCCATAAACCCGTAGCGCCTACTCTGGATCGGGCGTGGGGATTTAGTGCACTTTCTACGATGGATAAATACTTCAACTCCATTGGCAGGCCCTTGCGATCCAATTCTTCCTCGAAAATAGGAAAGTACACATTTCGTAGGCCCAGCATACGAGACACCTGATCCCTCCTTCTTAAGGTATAGAGATCAATAAATCGCTGGACGTACACATTGTGGTCCATCGATATTTCAGAGGGCAGGTCATAGAGCCGTTGGCGGATAATTTCCTGAGAATAGGTCGGTACTTCTTTGGGGCCGAAATCATGCGTATTCAGCAGTAAAGTATCGTAAATCGAAGAAGAAGAGGCATCAAATCGGTAATCTTTTACAAAATTATCCAATTGTTCTTCGATCCGTTGTGCTTCATCCTGAGTAGCAGAAGTAAGTACGGATTGACTGCTCCCGGGCCGCGCAGCATCAGCCTGGGCCCATAAAACGGAACTGAAAAAGAAAGCAATGATTGCGGCTAGAAAAGGCTTCATGCGTTTATGGAAATTTTACAGGAGGTTGGTATTTACCGACTTGGAAACTTCATCTAATATTTGATAAATATAGCACAACCTTCGAAGTATTCCCAAGTCAATTTGCAGGTCTTCTTTCTATGGAGAATTTTTGGCTATTTTTTTGATCAAACATTTGGGAGGTAAATTTAATCTATGGGCAAAACTCAAATTCTTGTATTACCTTAAGACCCGGAAATGCAAAAAACTATAGGTATATGGGGATATTCTCCAGTTTCAGCGAAGAGGAGTTGAGGCTGGCCATCAACCCATTTCCCTAAAAAAAGAAACAGCAAAACCATGAGAGTCAAGTTTTACGGGACAAGGGGTTCTATTCCAGTTTGTGAGAAGGGATACCAGGAATTTGGGGGAAATACCACCTGCTTGCGTATTTTATTTGAAAATGGCGACATTGCCATTTTGGATGCCGGTAGCGGAATTCGAAACCTGGGAAAGGATATGCTTGAGGCTCAACACGAGCAGTTTGAAAATATATATATTGGCTTTACCCATTTTCATTGGGACCATATCCAGGGTTTTCCTTTTTTCTCTCCTGCCTATGACCCTCGCCGGAATTTCACCTTGAGCGCAATCGGAAAAAACCGAAAGATAGTGGACTTGAAAAACATTTTTGAGACCCAAATGCAACGTCAATATTTCCCGGTTCCACTCGAAAAAATGGGTGCGTCCCTTTCCTTTCATCAATCTGAAAAAGACTGGTTTTTAAATGAGAACACCATGGTTATGACCCTGGAACACAATCATCCGGGGGGTGCCTATGGCTATCGGATCGAACAGGAGGGAAAAACGCTGGTGTTCTGCACGGATATCGAACACGGAGAAGAAATCGATCCGAGGGTTGTGGCATTCGCCTATAAAGCAGATTTGCTCATCCATGATGCGCAATACACGCCTGATGAGCTAACAAAACGAAAAGGATGGGGTCACAGTAGCTGGGAACAAGCCCTACAAGTCGCTGAATTAGCCGATGTCAAGCTGGTCGCCCTCACCCATCATGATCCGGATCATGATGATGAATTTCTCCTGCAAGTCGAAAAACAATGCCAGGAACGCTTTCCGCAGTCTTTTCTCGCACGAGAAGGCATGGAGGTAGAACTATAAATGTGTCAGGACTGAAGCAGGTTTTCCTTCACCTTTTTTCCGGATCCGCTTAGCACACAATTCAAAATGTTCCGGGTAATCAAATAGGTCGGCTTTACTCCTACGAGGCCCAGGCTTCCCGAGGCAAGAGTGCTTCCTGTAATCAGCGGATTATCAGAGGCGTAATAGGCATATCTTACAATCGGTGTCCCCGCAACACTATGTCGGATTTTTACGGCTGCCTGAATAGCTTTCTGGTAATGAGCCCCTTCCATTTCCAGGCCAATAGCCCCCCACGATGAGTTTTTGAAATAGGAAAGCACATCGCGATTTTGAAGAGAAGTTCCCAATACGGTAATCATGGGGCCTTCATACACATCGAGTCCCTGACATTCAAAATTAGACTGAGAAAACTCATTCTCAATGGGGTAATTATCAGCGGTTCCCTCAAAAATATGAGCTGTGGGCACCATGATATCGCCTTTCCCGCCTTCAAGTATCCCAGCCTTCCCCATAATGGAAATAGAAACAACCGGTAGTTGCAATACCTTTTCATTGAGTTTATAGGGCTTCAGGAGTTCGTCCATAGTTTCGTAAGCCTGTTCCCCAAATGCATAGTCCATCACAATGATCACCGGTTTTTCTTCCTGGAGATAGCCCAGGTCCGGCTTGAGTTCAGGAGACAGCTTTAGTCCTACTAATTGCTCTGTGTCAAAAATCTGAACGTGAATATTGGTTCCCGTTTTATCTTTGAGCAAATACATCCCGTGGCTTTCTGCAAATTGGGCAACCCGCTCCTGTAATCCCTCGCTCTCCTCCGCAGCCATTTTGAGCGCAATTTCATTGATGGAAATATCCTTCCCCAATGTCCGAACCAATGCCGGGTAAGCATACAAACTGTTCATCACACTGTGAAGGTTGGCACTAATGATGTGAATAGGCCGCTTCATGAGTTTGTTTTCCCGCAGGTAGGCCTTGATGTGATTAGCCCAACGCTCCCCATATATATGGTGTCCCAGGCGCTGCCGCAAGGTAGGCGTAAAACTGATTTCGCGCTGTCGTTTCCCTTTGGCCTCATCCATCGACAGTTTCCCCAGGGCATAGACTACCTGAAATAATCCGTTGTTCTTATCCGGCACCCGCGCAAGGCGCTCATAGGCATTTCGGGTCTCTTCAAATGTGCGGCCCAGAATCGTACTCAAATAGGTAAGCGCGATTTCCTCATTATGCTCATCAATATGAGCTTCTCCCGCAACGATCCGCTTGAGTTGAAGCCACTCATGACTGACCTTACCATTTTCCCGCATTGCGTGGGATTTTATTTTTCCGGCCTCAATAAACAGGAAGGTAAGGTGCGTCAGGATGTCATAAATCTCACTTCGCCCACGGGTAACCTCGATAAACATTTGTTCATCATCGATCCGATAGCAATTTCGGCGGCGACTATTAGGGATAATTACTTCGAATTTTGATTGTCCAAACCCCTCGTCAGAGATCAACTTGATCAGCCTGCATTCCTCAATCCCCTTGGGCAGGCGATCTATAACATATACCAGGCCCTCTAACTCGACTTTGGAAGTCACCCCCATCGAACCATAAATCTCTGGTCTTAGGGTAAGCAAGGCATCGGTGATAACCTCACCTGGCTTGCCCAGCGGCTTATATGAGCCCCGATTGAAAAGGTGGCGCATTTCGATATATAATTTTTCAATTGCAGCGCGGGATTCGCGTGCCCGGGATAATTCAAGTGGATCTATACTCATAGTGAAAATTTGAAGTCATACAAAAATAGCCTTAATTCTCTTGTTTCGTAATAACAAGCCCAGATTGTTCCTTCGGGAAAGGCCTTTCTCCTCAATTTTTACAAACAAATTACTATCTTGCGGCGCTTTTTGAACTATCAGCAGAAAGATTAACCAACCGCTAACAATCTGTTAATTATGCAGAAATCTATCGCTTTATTATGTGCAGGAGGGCCAGCCCCTGGAATCAATACCGTCATCAGTACAATCAGTAAGGTTTTTTTAAAGGACGGCTATCGGGTAATTGGCATTCATGACGGATATAAAAACCTGTTTAACGGAGAAGCAGAAACTGTAGATATCGATTTCAGCTATGCTGACCGAATTTTCCCGCGAGGCGGTTCGTCACTTCGCATGAGTCGGCACAAGCCAAAAGATTCTGAGTTTACTGCTGATTTTTTTACGGAAAATAACGTCAAACTCCTCGTAACAATCGGTGGGGATGATACAGCTTCTACGGCAAATCGCATTGCTAAGTTTCTCAAGCAAGAGAAGGTGGCTATTCAAAATATTCACGTTCCCAAAACAATAGATAACGATCTTCCCCTACCTGACCGAACCCCAACCTTTGGATTCAACTCAGCCAAAGACATGGGAGTTCACATCGGAAATACGGTATATGAGGATGCTCGCACAAGTGGCAACTGGTTTGTAGTCTCCATGATGGGCCGCTCAGCCGGACACCTCGCTTTTGAGGTAGGTACCAGCTGCCACTTTCCGATTATCATCCTTCCGGAGATGTTTAATAAAACCAAAATCACTTTTGACAAGATTGTCAATCTGATTATCTCCTCTATGGTCAAGCGCAAAATCACAGGAATCGATTATGGCGTCGCGATGGTGAGTGAAGGGGTGTTTCACGAACTGGATGATGATGAGATTCAAAATTGTGGAATTAACTTCACCTATGATGATCATGGCCATCCGGAATTAGGGAATGTAAGCAAGGCCCACATTTTTAATATTTTGGTTCAACAGAAGCTCAAGAAGCTGGACATCAACATCAAAAGTCGCCCTGTCGAGCTGGGATATGAACTTCGCTGCTGTCGCCCGGTTGCTTATGATCTCACTCTCTGTACCTTATTGGGAATGGGCGTGAAAAAGCTATTTGATCAGGGACAAACAGGCTGCATTGTTTCTACCTCACCAAGAGCTGACATCCAACCGGTATTCTTGTCAGACATCGAAGACAAGACGACAGGCAAGATTCCCCCACGCCTCGTAGACATCCATTCGGAATTGGCGCAACTTGTTTTCAGCGATTTACACGTGATCCGTACGGCTGATTACGAGGCCGCAAGTAAATACCTGGACAATCCTGAAGAATATGATTTCTTCAAGATTCTTGAGTGGGAAGAGATCGACTCTCTCCGTCCGGCATAAAGCTTACTAATACCCCAAAAGCCCCTTACAGATATCCTGCGAGGGGCTTTTACTATTTGAATCGTTGAATCAGAAGGTTAATTCATACTGGGGTCGGGCATTTTCGGTCTCGATGCGAGACAGCTCTTCCAGTTCTCCGGCCTCATATAATTTATCCAGTTCTTCCAACTCCACTTTCCCGTATTCGGCTTTGTAATTCACATAGTCAGCAATTCGAATTCCCTCCACCTCTCGAAAATTATATCCCTTCCGAAACCGGATACCGCCCCCTTCTGTATGGTAGAGGTAAGCCAAATAGTTAACAAAACCCTCTTCAACGTCGATCCAATACATAAAGACATCTTCGAATTCGGGGCCGCCTCCTTCCTGACGGAATCTTACTTCTATTTTATGTTGTTTCCTGCCCTCTAGCTCTACCTCGCCCAAATAAGTGGGAATGACGGCAGGGTCTTTAAGGGGAAAGGGCTGTAAAGCAAAATAAATCACCGAGCTGATCGAACCCGTATATTTGACCTTCATAGAATCGTGGACAGCGGCTTCGAGGCCATTTACTTCCCGCACAAATCCATCATTACGGACAATATCCCGAACTGCTCCTATGCTATCAGTAAATAATCGCTCGTATTGATACAAACCATTTTTACGGGCAGCCTTGTACGTTCGGCCTCTGAATTCAAAGGCAAGAGACAGGTTTTCATACTTCTCCAGTCCTCCATGTGCCCGGATCGCCTGATCGATTGTCTGGGATGCAGGATTTGCCGGAACGTCTTTCACCTGGGAAGCCAATTTGTCTTGCTGGACCTTTTTTGTACAAGCAGTCATCAGGATTAAGATTGTACTTGCGGCCATCATATATTTCATCATGACATTAGGGATTTTGGATTCATACTTTCTTACGCAAATTCATACCTGGGGATCAAAAATACTGTCACTTCCCCAACAAATTTACTATTGCCCCTTCCATTCTTCCCAAAAAAGATCCCTGCGGCTTTTTTTACGTAAAGGAATTCTCATGTCCGTATATTTGCGGACAAATCACAGCAAACATAGTGACAGAAAGAATTCGATCCATTATCCAGCAAGAAATAGCAGCTATCCAGGGAATTCCGGTGGATAGTACCCTGGAGCAGGCAATTGAGATACTTTATCGCCAGGTTCATGAGCAGAAAGGAAAAGTAGTGCTCAGCGGAATCGGGAAAGCCGGACAAATCGGTATGACCATCGCCACAACCCTGAGCTCAACCGGAACACCCGCCGTATTTCTTCACCCTTCCGAAGCCCAGCATGGAGATTTGGGGATTTTACAACCCAACGATGCCCTCGTACTGATCTCTAACTCTGGAAAGACCCGCGAAATACTTGAGCTACGTGTACTGGCCAAGGTGTTGTTTCCCAGCATTCCTGTGATCGGACTTACCGGAAATCCGGACTCAGAACTTGCTGCGGAGTCGGATGTTTGTCTTTTTACCGGGGCACCCGAAGAAGTTTGTCCATTGGGATTGACCCCAACAACCTCCACCACAGCTATGGCAGTGCTGGGAGACATCCTGGTCATTCTTCTGATGGAAAAAATTGCCTTTACTAAACAAGAATACGCCAAGCGGCACCACAGTGGGTATGTCGGGCAAAAAGCACGTGGAAATGGATAATTTTTTTCTAATAGCTGGCCCTTGTGCAATTGAAGATCGAGAAATGGCGCATTTTATCTGCAAAGAGGTCAAGGCCCTTTGTGATCAATTGGGCATCCGGTACATATTCAAAGGCAGCTATCGCAAGGCGAATCGCTCCCGGCTGGATAGCTTTGCCGGGATAGGCGATCAGGAAGCCCTGGAGATTCTCAAAGAAGTTGGAGACACACATGGTGTAGAAACCATTACAGATGTGCATGAAAGTCATGAACCCGCCCGCGTTTCGGCTTATGTGGATCATCTTCAGATTCCTGCGTTTTTGTGCCGCCAAACTGCATTGCTACTCGCAGCCGGAGAGACAGGTTGCGGAGTGAATATCAAAAAGGGGCAGTTTTTATCGCCGGAGGCCATGAGTTATCCGCTTGAAAAAGTTCGTTCAACCGGCAATCAAAATATTTGGCTATGTGAACGAGGGGTGAGCTTTGGGTATAGCGATCTCATTGTGGATGCGACATCCGTTGCCCGAATGAAAGCACATGGGGCTCCCGTTGTAATGGATTGTACCCATTCTGTCCAAAAACCCAATCAGAGTTCTGGTGTCACAGGGGGTGATCCCAGCCTGATCGAAACCATAGCCCTTTCGGCAATTGCTACGGGTGCCGACGGTTTATTTCTGGAGGTCCATCCTGATCCTAAAAGTGCCAAGAGCGATCCCCATACGATGCTTCAACTCGACCGACTGGAAGATATCCTTACCAAATGTGTCCGTATCCGAAAAGCCCTGACTTCGAGCGAATAATATGGAGAGTCTTTCCGTGCAAACCCTTCCTTTCTCTCGTAAACTGGCCTATGCAAGCGGGATGCTGGGCTGGTCCATTATGATCAATACCATCTCCGTCATGCTGGTCTATTTTTACCTGCCACCAGCGGGTCAGGGACTGGAAAGCTTAATTCCACAATATACTTTTCTGGGGATTTTCACTGCGATGGCTTTGATCGCTGCAAGTGGCCGAATCGTAGACGCCGTTAGCGACCCCCTCATCGGGTTTTACAGCGACAAAAGCCAGCATCCCAAAGGAAGGCGGCTTCCCTTCATGCTGTATGCGATTATTCCAGCAGCTATTTTTTATGTATTAATGTTTTTTCCCCCGGACTCCTTTGAAAGCGATCAGAACATCTACTGGCTTACCGGGACCCAGTTTTTTTTCTTCCTGGCTTTGACCGTTTACATTATTCCTTACAATGCCCTCCTTCCCGAACTCGGGCACAATTCCGAAGAAAAGCTCAGCCTGTCAACCTGGCAATCGGCAGCCTTTGTAGTTGGGATTATCATCTCATCTCAAATTCCGCTCCTATCGGAGGTTTTTCAGCCCCTGTTTGACATTCCAACGCGACTCACCTCTATCCAATACACCATCGCTGGCCTGAGTATAGTCGCCGGTCTGTTCATGTGGATTCCCGTCGGATTTATCGACGAAAAAAAATACTGCGACAGCATTCCCTCCTCCATTCCCCTAAAACTTGCTTTGCGGCAGACCTTATCAAATCGAAACTTTCTGATTTTCATTCTGGCTGATTTCCCCTATTTCACTTCGCTTGCCATGATCACAAGTGGCTTGCTCTATTATGTGGAATCCATGCTGGGATTACCCGGGTCGATTGGGGGTTGGATGATGGGAACAATGGTGCTTACCTCTCTCTGCTTATATCCCCTCGCCAATTATCTCGCTCGGAAATGGGGCAAAAAACCATTGATTGTTGCCTCCTTCTTTATTCTGGCCTCCTTATTCCTGTGCATTTTTTTCCTGGGAAGGCTTCCCATCCCTGCTCTCGTGCAAGCGTATGGCCTCATGGTCCTGTTGGCCATTCCTGTAGCATTTATGGGCATCCTCCCGGTAGCAATCGTTGCAGATATCGCAGAAACAGACGGAATCGAAAGCGGTCAAAAAAAGGAAGGTATGTTTTTCGCGATCCGAACCTTATTTAACAAATTTGGACAAACGATCGGCATTATGCTATTTGCCATCCTGACCCTTTACGGAAAAGATCCGGGCGCGGACCTCGGTCTTCGAATGAGTGGGTTAATCGGCAGTGGCTTGTGTATAGCTGCCGGGCTTTTATTTCTTGCTTTCAAAGAACCTAACCCCCGATCCTAATGGCTCAATCGCCCTATTTCCCGACTCAAATTTCCAGCAAACAAGCCCGAGATACTGGCATGGCGGTGGTATTAGTGTTATTACTCATTGGATTCTTCAGTGACACCGTTTTGTATTATAAAATTGCCATCCCGGTATTGATTATAAATATGACCTGGCCTATGTCCTTTTATCCCATTGCCGTAGTTTGGTTAGGGTTTTCTCATGTACTCGGAACAGTGATGTCAAAAATCATCCTGACGGTAATCTATCTTGTACTCGTGCTACCAGTAGGTCTGTTTCGCAGGTTACTCGGCAAAGACCCCCTCATTTTACGTCGCTTTGGCGATGGTGAACAATCAGCCATGAAAACCCGAAACCACACCTTCACCGCCGAAGAGTTGGAGCATCCCTATTGAATTGGTATTTTTGATTATTCGACTATTCTCAACCCAGACCCTGACGTATGGATTTCCTGAAAGATTTGTGGGGCTTTATGAAAAGCCGAAAAAAATACTGGCTGATTCCACTGATTGTCGTATTACTTCTCTTCGGGGTTCTCATTGTACTCACCAGTGGTTCTGCAATTGCTCCCTTTATCTACACGCTTTTTTAAGCTATGTCGACTCCCAAATCTACCGGAAAGGCCATTCTGGGTATATCTGCCTATTATCATGACAGTGCAGCTGCCCTTCTGGTCGATGGGAAAATTGTCGCAGCAGCTCAGGAGGAACGATTTTCCCGAAAAAAGCACGATGCCCGATTCCCCATTCATGCAGCTAAATACGTACTTCAGGAAGGGGGTATTTCTTTTGATGAATTAACTGCTGTCGCCTTTTACGACAAGCCCTATCTCAAATTTGAACGTCTGCTGGAAACCTACCATGCCTTTACGCCAAAGGGTTTGGGAAGCTTTCTCTCCGCGATTCCCGTTTGGATCAAGGAAAAACTGTTCATGAAAAAAATGCTGCGCGATGCATGCAAAGAATTGGGGCAGGCTAAAGTTCCTTTCCTTTTTCCGGAACATCATCTTTCACATGCAGCCAGCGCTTTCTACCCTTCTCCTTTTGAAGAAGCAGCTATTTTGACGCTTGATGGAGTTGGAGAATGGGCTACCACCACCATTGGAAAGGGATCAGGCAAGGAGATCACTTTGCTGGAAGAGCTTTCTTTTCCTCATTCCCTTGGGCTTCTCTATTCAGCCTTCACTTACTACACAGGGTTTCGGGTGAATAGTGGAGAATACAAACTCATGGGACTGGCTCCTTATGGCGATCCGGACTCCAGGGAAACAATAGCCTTCAAAGAGAACATATATGAGACCCTTATAGATGCAAAGCCCGATGGCTCGCTGTTGCTCAACATGGACTATTTCCGTTTTGCAACCGGACTTCGGATGTGTCATGATGCCAACTGGACCCGCCTGTTTGGAATCCCCCCCCGGGAGCCAGAATCAGAACTGACTCAAGCCTATATGAATATGGCGCTTGCCATTCAGCAGGTTACCGAAGAACGAGTCCTCGCATTGGCACGTACAGCCCGCAGCCTTACGGGTTGCAAGCACCTGGTGATGGCTGGCGGAGTGGCCTTGAATTGTGTTGCAAATGGAAAACTTGCAGAAGCTGGAATCTTTAAGGACATCTGGATCCAGCCTGCCGCAGGCGATGCAGGGGGTGCGCTGGGAGCAGCACAAGCCGCCTGGCATATCTGGCAAGGGGAAGCTCGAACAGCCAGAACTGGCAAAGACGACATGCAGGGCAGTTATCTGGGCCCTGACTTTAGCGATCGACAGATTCAGCATGTAGCAGAGAAATTCCAGGCTCCCTACACCCTCCACGCAAGTACCGCCGAAATGACGAAGGGAATTGCAACAGTTTTGGATGCAGGGAAAGTAGTAGGTTGGTTTCAGGGACGAATGGAATTTGGACCGCGAGCCCTTGGCGCCAGAAGCATCCTGGGAGATCCCAGGAAAGCGGAGATGCAAAAGAAGATGAATCTCAAGATCAAGTATCGGGAAAGCTTTCGTCCTTTTGCCCCTTCTGTCCGAGCCGAAAAAGCGAGTGAATACTTTGATATGGCTGGCCCCTCTCCTTATATGCTAATGGTTTACCCTGTTCGGGAAAGCAGGAGAAAGCAAGTCCCGGAGGATTACCAC
This sequence comes from uncultured Bacteroidia bacterium, assembly GCA_964352745.1. Classification (GTDB taxonomy): domain Bacteria; phylum Bacteroidota; class Bacteroidia; order J057; family J057; genus CAYGTH01. The sequence goes on along the minus strand of CAYGTH010000036.1, from coordinate 13,090 downwards.
CAATTGCCTTTGCGCGAAAAGCTCTATCACGAACGGTCGGACATTCCCGCCATTACGCATATCGATTTCTCAGCCCGGATTCAGACCGTATCCCAAAGCGACCACGCTGTTTACTGGGAACTTCTAAACGCTTTTGAAACCCTGACAGGCTGTTCTGTACTGGTCAACACCAGTTTTAATGTCAGGGGGGAACCCATCGTTTGTACCCCCGAGGATGCCTATCGATGTTTTATGCGAACGGAAATGGACTATCTGGTTATGGGAAATTTTGTTTTCAAGAAACAGGACCAGCCTCAGTGGGAAACGGAATCAACTAATCCCAACTCATTTGACCTGGACTGAGTCGAGCCTGGTACCATGAAACAGATCTGCTTTTTTCTTCTCACAATCGGCTGTTGCCTTCCTCATCTCCATGCGCAGAAAGTGGCTCTTGTTTTGAGTGGCGGCGGCGCGAAAGGGCTTGCCCACGTGGGTGTCATTCGTGCATTGGAAGAGAATGGAATTCCGATTGATTACATCGCAGGAACCTCAATGGGCGGATTGGTGGGTGGGTTTTATGCTGCGGGTTATTCCCCTGATGAAATGGAAGTCCTCATTCGGGCCGATGCCTTTCAGGATTGGGTATATGGAAAAATCGATGAGTCCCACCAGTATTTATTCCCGGAATTTGTACAAGATCCGTCCTGGCTTTCTATTGACCTGCAAGTAAAGGAAGGCCTGCAGACGACCCTTGCCTCAAACCTTGCCAGCGATATTCGCTTGAATTTTGTCCTGGCTTCTCACATGAGCCAGGCTTCCCGAAAAGCACAAAATAATTTTGACAGCCTGTTCGTACCCTTCAGAACAACTGGTTCCGAAGTATTTAGTCAGGAACTTGAGGTGATAGGAGCTGGCTACCTGAACGAGGCCATGCGTACCACGATGGCTGTTCCCGTTTTTTATCGCCCGATCAAATTCAATGGCCGCTACCTGTTTGATGGGGGAATTTATAACAACTTCCCGGTGGACATTGCCCAAACTATTTGGGAGCCAGACATCATCATCGGCGTAATCGTTTCAGACAAGGATTTCATTGAGTATCCCGAGGATAAAATTGAGGACCTGCTACCTGAGGCGGCCTACTTCGCCCTGATGCAAAAAGCAGATACCACCCTCATCGAAAATGCGATCTATATCAAGCCCAATCTTGAAGGGTATTCTGCAATTGATTTTGGATCGGCGGGCCCGCTGTCAGACAGTGGGTATGTTGCTGCGTTGCGAAAGTTGCCCACTATTCTGAACCAGATAAAACGCAGGGCTAATTCCGATTCGCTCAACTCCTCTCGCAACACTTTCAAACAAGATAGCACCGGCTTGCTTTTTACCGGCCTGAAACTCAATGGATTCAATACCCATCAGGCTCATTATGTTGAATCTTTTCTACGCATTCCAGCGGCTGGCATTCCCCTCAATGAATTGCGAAGCCGATATTACAAGTTGGTTTCAGAGGATTATTTCAAACGACTGATTCCTGCTTTTCGGGAGAATCCCTTTACCCATACCTATGACCTGGAATTGAGTGCCAAGCCCCAAAACATTTTCACCATAGACGCGGGAGGCTTAATGGCTACCCAGACCAGTAGCTTTCTGTATCTGGGCATCAATCACAAACGATTAGATGGCGTACTTTCAGGGTATCACCTGGGGATACAGGCAGGCAGTTTTTATAAATCAATCCGCCTAAGAAGTCGCGTGTATTTCCCTTCCAGGCCCCATATGTATATAGAGCCCCATGCTACTTTCAATAACTGGAACTTTTTAGAGTCAGAGGATCTGCTCAACCAGAATGTTACCCCAACATTTCTGGAGCAATCTGATGGAAAAATAGGAGTCGATCTGGGACTTGCTACTCATACCAGGGGGAGGTTGGTATTCCATGCGAGCTACCTCAATAATCGAGATCGATATAGTAATACCGACGTCGTGGAGTCTTCCGATCTATTAGATGAAATACACTTCGAGGCTTTCCGGACCGGCTTACGATTTACGGCTGGGGTGCTGGAAGCCAAACAATACCCTCAGGCAGGTAAAAGACTGGAGCTGAGTGTAGATTATTTTGCGGGTAGTGAAGACCATGATCCCGGCACTACCGCTGTCATACTGGGCTCAGGTCAATATAGCCGAAACTGGCTGCAAGCTCGTTTCCAATTCTGGCAACTCTATCAATTGAATGCCATATCAATTGGCTATTCCCTGGAAAGTAGCCTTTCTACTCAGCAGCCTTTTCGCAATTATATTGGAACTCTGCTCTATGCCCCTGCTGCTCATCCCCTTCCTGAGAGTAAAACGCTGTTTCTCCCCAGGTTCAGGGCCTTTAACTATGGAATGGTGGGGATTGACTTTGCATACAATTTATCTCCCAAGCTGAGCTTCAGGAGTTCAGCATATGCATTTGCTCCGTTCTGGCAAATAGAAGAAATAAGCCCTCAGATAGCAGGCACCAGCAATGAAGTTTTTCGGATTTCTGCAGCAGCGACCGGCGGTTTTGTGTATAACAGCCCAGTAGGCCCGATCAGTATTCGCGCCAGCTACTACGACGATGAGCGCCATCAGTTTTTCCTGCTGGCGCACATCGGATATATGCTTTACAACAAAAGATCAATCGAATAGCGACTAGAGCCCGCTTTTCTTCACTCGCCGCTCCTGCATGTATTTGCCATGTTCAGGATGATTGCAATTTTTTCGAGGATCACCGCGAAGCATCGCACATGAAGAAAGGACTACCGATCCGAGGATGGAAAAAATTACCAGGGTAATGAATGTATGTCTCAGTTTTTTCATCTTTTTGGGTTGAAAACGCAATCAAATATAAAATATTTTGCAGACTGCATCCTCGCAATATCTCAGCATGTAAGAAGCCTGACTGTCAATTGCTCTTTTCACGCTTCAGAATAGCTGTGTACCCCTCTTCCCCAATCACCTCCTCTAATTTCACCTGCATTTCGCCGAGTTCTTTTGGTGCCCCAATTCGATTCAGAACTTGACGGGATTTGCCATTTTGAGTCACTTCGGTAATGATGGAAGGCAGGTCTGTGATCCCCTCATTGTCATATACCTCATTATACTCCCAAAACTTGCCTTCTTCCAGGATTTGAACCAGTTGCTTGACCTGCTTACGGGAGATTTGCTTTCTGTACATCCCCAGGTTATCTACAAAATTACGGCCAGTATATGCGACATTGCCATCTGCATCTATTGTCATAGTAAAGTCGGGGCAGGTGCCATAGCAAGGGGTCCGGGTAATCCGAAGCAAAAAATCATCTGCTACGGCTACCTGACCAGCTTGCTGCGTTTTACAAGCGGCTAATAAGCATACACAGACTGCGAGAAAAATGAAGTTTTTCATATTAATGTAGTAGTCCTATTTATTTTTTCTACGGGTGCTGCGATTTCCTCCTTTGGCCTGCTGTCGTTGCTTCACCACACCTTCTTGTTTTTTCTGCTGATTCTCAACCCAACGCTCTAACCGGGATTTGGTCTTGACAGGGGCTCCTCCTTTTCCACCTTTTTTTCCTTTTCCCTTCTTAGTCTTTTGCTTTTGACGCATCTCTTCGAGAAGTTTTTCATCGTTGATGAAATACCGAATCCCCGTAGTCTGTGCGATCGTAATCAGGTTAGCAGCAAAATAGTACAAACTCAGTCCGGAGGCATAGTTATTCAAAAACACCAACAGAAACACCGGCATGATATAGGCGATGTATTTCATCTGTGCATTACCGGCGGTGGGTTGCGACTTCTGGCTATAGAAAGTATATACAAAAGTAGAGATGGCCATCAGGATGGTAAACAAACTCACGTGGTCTCCATAAAATGGAATTTCAAACCCAAGTTGCCATACCGAATCGTAGGTAGAAAGGTCATTTGCCCACAGGAAAGATTTCTGCCTAAGCTCAACCGATTGCGGAAAGAAAAAGAACATCGCAATCAGTACCGGATACTGTAATACCATTGGCAAACAGCCTCCAAAAGGACTCACCCCCATTTGCTTATAGGTGCTCATTTTTTCCATCTGGAGCTTTTGAGCATCGTCTTTGTATTTTTCATCCAACCCCTTCATCTCAGGTGTATTGTTCAACACCCGCATCTTAGCCATAGAAATATAACTCTTATAGGTCATCGGGAATACCAGCATTTTCACCATAAAAGCAAAAAGCAGGATGATGATTCCATAACTCGCTATGTATTTCTCCAAAAACTTAAAGACATATACTGTCCCTATATTGATCCACCCGACAATCCACCAGCCCATATCCATCTGCTCTTCATATTGCTTGTTATATGAGCTCAGAATATTGTACTCAGTAGGACCCATGTACCAATTGAAATTATTGGAGATGTTGGTGCTCTTATCAATGTCCACATATAACAATGCATCCATCTCCCGAATCCACTCTTTATTCAGGGGATCTGTGGTCATGGATAAATTCCCGTAGCGAAAAGGCTTTTCCCCTTCAAGGATTGCGGTGAAGAACTGAGTCCGGTAAGCGATCCAGTTGAGTCCATTGGGAAATTTCTCATTCTCCGGATCATCAGAAATACCCAACTCATCTACTACCCCGCCCTCATTATATACGAGGGTAGTTTTTTGCCGCATATTATCTACCGACAATTCGGTACGCTTAATATTACTTTTCCAGGCAAGTTCGTAATAGGTATTCTTCAAATCCTCCCCCAGCCCTACGAGGTTAATCTGATAATCTACATCATACTTATCTCCGGTGAAGATATATACCTGCTCTACATATCTAGCCTCATCGAGGCTTGCTCTTAATCGAATCTCTCCTGTCTCATCTCCTGCCAAAGACAGGCTGGTAGGCCCAACTGGCTCAAAAAACAGGTCAGAACTGTTGATTGGGCGGTTCCGGTAAAGAAATTGAAAGTAGAGTTCGTTTTGGGGATTATCTGCAATGATGGGAAGCGCCAGAGAATCATAAGTCTGATGCTTATTGAGCTTTACAGTAGAAAAGGCTCCTCCACGTGTATTCAGGGTAGCAGAAAGCAGTTCCGTTTCTACTGTTATCTGTTGATTTTCACCATTAACTAATTGATAAAAATCACTGTAAGTATCCTGCTCGCGAGCAGATTTAGCAGAGTCATTGGCAACAATCTCTTCTGTCTCTTCAGCCTTTTCGACCACGGTACCACCCGCTTCCGGTACCTGGCTCCCACTTTCTTCAGTGGCGTTTTGATCCACGGGTGTTGGCGGAGGGGGTTCTGGTGCAAAGAAATAAAACCATGCCATCAACATGGCAGTAATCAACACGATGCCCGTAACAGCATTTCTATCCATCTGTTGTGTCGTTTCAGTAGTTGTAAAACCTATTTCGGGAAGTTTATCATTTGTCCCGAGGAGATTCCCCCTGTATCATCTGTATGATGTATTCACAATCAATCAGGCCGCAAAGTTAGCCATTTTTTCCATTCCGCACAGGAAGCCCCTATGATTTTGTCTCCAGGCTGTCTTTCCCCATTTTATACTGATGTGCTGCAATAATAAAAGAAAGAAAAATAGGATGAGGTTGTTCAACCGTAGTGCTATACTCGGGGTGAAACTGGGTTCCCATAAAAAATGGGTGGTCTTTCAGCTCAATGATCTCTACCAACTCGGTTTCGGGATTAATCCCGGTCATCATCATCCCCTTTCGTTCATATGGTTTTTTATAGTCACTATTAAATTCATAGCGGTGACGGTGGCGTTCCCGAATCCGTGTTTTTTGATAGGCCTGATGTGCAAGAGAACCCCGTTTCAGGGTGCATTCGTAAGCTCCTAAACGCATGGTTCCTCCGAGCTGCACTACCTTCTTCTGCTCTTCCATGAGCGAGATAACGGGATTTTTAGCATCTGGCTCGAATTCAATACTGTTGCAGGATTCAAGTCCCATCACATTCCTCCCATATTCTATTACGGCTACTTGCATACCCAAACAAATTCCATAAAATGGAATTTTATTCTCCCGTGCATACCTCACTGTATGTATTTTTCCCTCCACTCCCCGCTCTCCAAATCCCGGTGCTACCAAAATAGCGTCTGCATTTCCCACCAGCCGGTCTACATTCTCACGGGTTACGTCTTCAGAGTGGATCCAATCTATGGTAACCTCCAACTCATTGACTGCGCCCGCAATCTTAATAGATTCACTGATCGAAAGATAGGAGTCATGTAGTTCTACGTATTTTCCGACAAGTGCGATGGTGATTTCATCGACAGGATTCTTCAGTTTGCCGAGAAAATTTTTCCAAACCGTCAAATCCGGCTCCTGTTGTGAGGTAAGTTTAAGTTTCTTCAGAACAACTGTATCCAGTTTTTCCTTGTGCAACAAAATCGGAACGTCATAAATTGTGGGAGCTGTGATATTTTCAATGACAGCTTTGGGTTTCACATTACAAAAGCGGGCGATTTTTGCCCGAACTTCCGAGGTGATTTTTGCTTCCGATCGACACACCAGGATATCAGGTTGAATTCCAGACTGCAACAGCGTCTTAACCGAATGCTGGGTGGGTTTGGTTTTGAGTTCACCAGCAGCACTTAAATAAGGCAGTAAGGTCAGGTGAATCACCAGGCAGTGATGCTCTCCATATTCATATCGAAACTGTCGGAGCGATTCGATATAAGGAAGAGATTCAATGTCGCCAACCGTCCCCCCTATCTCCGTAATGATAATGTCATATTGATCATTTTCATTCAGAAGTGCGAAGCGGCGCTTGATTTCATCTGTAATATGTGGAATTACCTGTACGGTTTTCCCGCCATAACTCCCCATTCGCTCCCGCTGAATCACCGTTTCGTAAATCCGGCCCGTGGTAACGTTATTGGCCTGAGAGGTACGAACGTTCAGAAAACGCTCATAATGCCCTAAATCAAGGTCTGTTTCTGCGCCATCTTCTGTAACATAACACTCCCCATGTTCATAAGGGTTTAAAGTGCCGGGATCAATGTTAATATAGGGATCAAACTTCTGAATGATGGTTTTATATCCCCTCAACTGAAGAAGTTTTGCGAGTGACGACGCAAGGATTCCCTTCCCCAATGAGGAAACCACTCCGCCGGTAACAAAAATGTACTTTGTAGATTTGGGCATACGCTTTATCAAAATTGATGCAAAAGTAAGTTCATATCTCCTAATTCCGAAATGAAATCTGAATCCCTTTTGAGACTCTTTTCCACAAAGGCCCCTGAGCTTCCCCCATTAGTCTATTTCAGCACATGTAATAATTACACCAATAAGTATATTTACTGAAAGATCTCGCCCACATTCCGTATTTTAGTTAAGCCACATAAGCATGCCTCATGCTTAATCTTACGCCTGTTTAACAAGCTTCCTCAGCCATCTATCCTATTCCTCTTTTGGCTAACCCGATCTACTCCGAATTTCCAACAAATACCTAACATCAAAAACAACTATGTTTGGATTATCTGATTGATGGTTACAACCAAAAAGAATTCCGCTTCATATTTGTATCAACAATAAAAAGCGCCTATGACAAAATGGTCTACCTATCTATTTCTCATCCCCTTATTTATGAGCCTGGCGGCGTCAGGACAGACAGCCCTCCACATTCCTTTTGGGCAGTCCCTACCAGAAGTACAAACGTTTATCGACAGTAGGGATTATATTTTCCAGTCAGAAACAAGTGATAATAAAGATACCCTCACCGCAAAAATAGGAAGGAAAGAGGCTCAGTATATCTTCAAAGAGGGCGTACTGTACGAAATTACGACCTCGACTCTATACCAAGATAAAAAGAAGGGAGAGGATCGATACAAGAGTTGTGTAGATTTTTTCAAGCTCCGCCGTAGCGATATCAAAAATGTCTCAGCCGGGGCTGCCGGAAAAGGAATTGTCGCAATTGAAGAGTCTCAAATTGCACAAGTGCAATCCATTCCCGATAAAGATGCTGAAACGATCCGGGTAGAAATGACCATTACCAGCAGGCGACACGGCCCTCGTATGCAAACCGAAGAGTTTGCCCGAACAGCTGGCAGATAACTAAGTAAGTTTACCGTCTTTTTTTCATAATCACAAAGAGTTCCTTCCCGAATCTTGAAGGAGCAGAATTGTTACTTTGCTCGAGTACCGCAATTGAGAACTTAGAGGAAAACAAATCGGCGTATAGGTCGGCAGATCCACCAAATGGCGGGCCCTCTGGTACAAGTGGAAAATCGAACATCAGGCCGACGAGCTTTCCCCCCGGGGCAAGTAAGTCGGCCGCTTTTCGTACATAGTCAGCACGCATAGCAGGTGGGAGCGCACAAAAAAAGGTCTGCTCCAGGATCAGGTCATAGGCTCCTTCCTGTTGGAAAAAATCTCCTGTAATCAGGTGTTCCTGCGGAAAATCCGGGCATCGTTTTTGGAAATTCCGGATGGCTAATGCTGCCCAATCCAATACAAACACCTGTTCAAACCCAGCTTTTCGTGCATATTCGGCTTCATGCGCATTTCCAGCACCAGGAATTAAGATTCGCAATTGACGATCTTCCAACTGGTCCAGATACGCCTTCAAGGGAGGGGAAACAGCTTCCAGATCCCAGGGGGTTGCCTGATCCAGATATCGCTCATTCCAATAAGCTGAATTAAGTGCTGCGTCATCCATACATTATTTTTCTGCTAAAAATCGCTGATTAGTGTATTTGTACAATATGAATACCCCGAGTCCGACGGTAACTCCTATCAATGCGCCCACCAAAACATCTCCCGGATAGTGTACCCCCAGATAAATTCGGCTGTATGCTGTAAGGCAGGCCAGGGTTAGTGCCAATCCCGAGACCCAACGCTTTTCAAAAAAGCGCGCTAAGAAAGTAGCGAGCCCAAAAAAGTTAGCTGCATGAGAAGAGGCAAAGCCATACAGGCCACCGCAATGCCCACGAACCAGGTGTACCATAATTCCCAGATCAGCTCCTTCCTGGCAAGGCCGATACCGCTGAGCCCAGGGCTTGAGCAAACCAGAAGTGAGTTGATCTGTGCATAAAATCAGGAGGGCTACTGCAACGGAAAATACGAACAACTGCCGCAGGGAAAGTTGTTTCCAAACAAAATAGAGAACCAACACATATAGTGGAACCCAGGTCCACTTCTCGCTCAAATAGTACATAAACTCATCCCAAAAGGGGGAGTGAAAGCTATTGAGGAAGCTAAATAATTCCCGATCCCAGATGTCTATTGCTTCAATCATAAATAGAGCGGAAAATAGGTACGTATCATGCTTAACAAAATAATGAATCCTACGATTCCGTACAGGATTCGATGTATTCTCAACAGAGCATCAGGTTCCATCTGCAGGACAAATTCCCGTATCCGATCGTAGGTCAGTGCGATTGCCGCAGTTCCGATCAAAACCCCCAGAAAACTCCCTGCGACCACATCTCCAAAATAATGAACGCCAATATATACCCTTGAATATCCTACCGAAATCGTAAACAATGCCACAAACAGCCCCCAATATGTACTCCGACTACAGAGGTAGAAAGCCAGAAAGGTAAACATGGCAGCGGCAGCGGTTGCGTGCCCGGAGGGAAAAGTAAACATCCGCTCCATCGTTAGACTAACATGATGAAAGTCTAAATTCGGCTCATAAAATGCCGGGGGGCGGAACCATTCCCGAAAAATAATCTGCTTGAAAAAGCTGACTGCAACCAACACACTCAGCATCCCGGGTGCCATCGAAATCGCAAGCGGCGCATTTTGCCTCCGAATAAAAAACAACGCCAGTAATGCAGTAATCAGGCCCCCATCCCCTAAATGAGTGTAATGCGGCATGATCACATCCAGCCAGGTATTATGGACACTATTCATTTGCAAGAAACTCCCCTGATACCCACAGGCAATCAGCAAGCTTATACCACACAGCCAAAAAATGACCATCGTGCCAAAGAAATAATACATGCTACGGATACCTGCAGTTGAAGAGGGAATCAAGCTGTGCGGAATTTAGTTTGATGCAAATTAAGAAAAGCTCAGAAGACTTCCCGCCTTTCAGAAATCAGAATCATCAAACCAGGAATAGGCTTTCCAGGGATCGCTCACTCTTTCCCGCCTCAATTTGAGTTTTGCGCGCCCCGAACCAGAAAAAGAATTTTGATCGTCCTGGTCTATGGTGAGATTGAAATTACGAACCACGAAGGCCTCCGTTTCTGTACTGTCGAGTTGGGTGTAATAGTTCCAATCCAGATTGATTAGCTGAACAGATTGAAAAAGGTTGTAGCTGGTGTTTAATTCCGTTTCCCGGTCCCAGTTGATTTCCTGCCCCAGATCGAAATCATAATAAGAAAAGATGAAATCCGATTCAAATAAACGACCATAGAGGGTTGTATCACGCAATTCGTAAGCATTCTTGAATAATTGGAAAAAGCCCTCCACATTTGTTGGATCTCCCAAAAGGTTGATATCAGCTAGCCCTTCCTCATCATAGGCAGGGGCAAACGGATTACAAGAACCGACCATGAGTGTGGTCAGGGCAATTCCAAACAAAATCAGAGGCGACAGCTTCATGATTACAAATTACGAAAAAATATACATTGATATCCGTCAGATAATTGACATCTTCCTTATTGCACATACCTCAACTTCAACAAACTCCAACTGGAATCGGGTACCGACTCAATATCAATCCAGCGATGAATTTCCCACTCATTAAATGCATTAAGTTTGATAATCAATTGGACCTGCCCGAGAAATACCTGGGTGATGCTTGTGTCGCCATGGTTGATCCGCAAGGTATAATCCCCTACGTACCGCAAAGAATCTGAGGTAACATCTTGAATTTCGGTTTCTTCAAGACTCAGACTGTTCCCCGCTAACAATGTGAGGCTCGCAAGGGTATTCTCAAAATAACTCTGCTCATCCTGTATCGACCAATTTATCCAGATACTTTCATTATTGTTAAAAACCGAGGCAGCTGGCATAAAATCAAGTTCATCCTCGCTAAAACACCGGATATAATTCCGACTATTTCTTTGCGCAATGGCTGTTTTGAGGTTTTCCAATAAAATCTGGTAGTCAGTAGGGCTTACCCAGTCTGATGCCGAACTACTGGGAGGCTCGACCGGGCGAACATTAAAACAGGCAAGCCCGAAGCTCAGTCCCAATACTGCGAATAGTAAGCGAAGATATGCACCCCTTTTTCTCATAGTTCCTTTGTACAACCTACGAAAATTTGCCGGGTAGCGTGGTGCATGTGCAGGAGATTTTGAAGAATTGGGAAAAAAATTGTACTAAAGCTTAACAATTCTCCCTCGGTTTTCGTATTATTGACCGACTGGTCATCCATAAAATAATTTCCTATCCAAGTCCTCACTCCACATGAGCCCAAAAACCAAAAAACAGCTAACCGAAATTCGCGAGAAGAGCAGAAAAAAAATCCTGGATGCAGCCTTTGAGCTATTTGCCACCAGGGGATATCACAATACTTCTGTCAATCAAATTGCCAAATCGGCAGGAGTCGCAAAAGGCCTGATCTATAATTACTTCGAGAAGAAAGAAGATCTTATCCATGCACTGATCCATGACCTGATGTCAGAGGGAGAAGAACTCCTGGTAGAAATGTTAAACATTGAATCCCCAAAAGAGCAATTGAAATACATGCTGGAGTTTTCATTCACTTATATGCAGGAGCGGTCTCATGATTCCAAGCTCATGACTTCATTGGCCATGCAGCTCGATCACTTTCCGGAGATACGGGAACTTATCAAGGCAAAATATGCCGGCATGATGCCCTTGTTGTCCAGTCTGCTTGAAAAAATTGGAGTTCCCAATTACGAGGAAGAAGCACGCATACTCGGAGCGACCCTGGATGGAATCGGCATACAATACCTGATCCTTGAGGATGCCTTTCAGATGGAATCAGTCAAACAGTACCTGATCAAAAAATATTGCACCTGATGAGAAAGAAGAAAGATTAAAGATACCAGACAAAAGATATCCCTTTCGGCCAGTCAGCATGTTCCTACAAATCGATTAATCCATTAGTTATCCAACTACTTAGCCAAAATCATGAACCCTTCAGCGATAATACTAAGTCTGTTTGCCCTTTTATTGAGCACAACAGGCAGTTATGCACAAAATCCTTCTGACATTTTATTAGAGTCAGAAAAAAGAGCCCGGGGCGAAACCCTAAAGGCGGAGATGGTCATGCAAATCATCCGGCCCGAATGGACTCGTGAAATGTCCATGAAAACCTGGGGAAAAGGGACAGAATACGCCCTCGTACTCGTTACCGGCCCCGCACGCGATAAGGGGACTGCCAACCTCAAGCGCGAAAAAGAATTGTGGAATTGGATGCCTTCCATCGATCGCTCTATTAAACTCCCTCCTTCTATGATGTCTCAATCCTGGATGGGATCTGACTTCACCAATGACGACATAGTTCGCGAGTTTTCAATTGTCTATGACTATGACCATGCCCTCCTAAAGGATTCCGTCATTGAAGACCGGGATTGCTATAAAATTCAATTGGTCCCCAAAGAAGAAGCGGCAGTCGTATGGGGCAAGGTCTATCTCTGGGTGGACAAAGCAGATTACCTTCAGCTACGGGGAGAATATTACGATGAAGATGGCTACCTGATCAATGTGCTACAGGCTTCTGATATCAAAAAATTTGGCAACCGGAACGTCCCCACACGGCTCGAAATGATTCCCATAGAAGAGGAGGGCAATAAAACCGTGATGATCTACAAATCCATGGTTTTTGATGAACCCATTTCCGATAATTTCTTCACCATCCAGAACATGAAACGGGTGAGATAAAACAGGTGATTTTCACACAAGCACACACACAAGCCTATGTTACTCAAACTCGCATGGCGTAATCTCTGGCGGAGCAGACGCAGAACGCTCATTACTGCAGCTTCGATCTTTTTCGCAGTACTGCTGGCGATTTTCATGAATGCCCTTCAGGCGGGAGCCTATGAGCGGATGATTGAAAATCTGGTGGGCCAATACATGGGCTATGCCCAAATCCACAAGACAGGCTATTGGGAAGAGCCGATCCTTGACAACAGTTTTGGAGATGTGCCAGAACTGAGCACAGCAGCTATTGGCATCGCCGACATAGAAGC
>CAYGTH010000035.1:0-27227 GCA_964352745.1 uncultured Bacteroidia bacterium | reverse complement strand
AGGTAAAAAACACTGGTCCTAAAAAAATGATCAGTGAAAGTCCTACCAGATATCCTTGCAAGAAAGCCATATATCCTAATTTGTCCTTTTGAATTGGAATAACGCTAACCGTCATCCAATGTTTGCCTTTTTTTCTGCAATTCTGCTCAAATCTTACCCAAGACGTAAGATTATCTCTCCTCGTATTCCCAAGACTTCGACAAATATAAGCAAAAGACAGGCCGAATAAGAAAAGCTTACTCCCCTGGGTTCTGATTCGGTCATCTTACCTTCCTCCAACTTACTCATGTTTCGAACTGAAAATTTCTCTTCAAAAATTAGCGTTCCAAACATGAACCTAACCTTTCCTGAAGAGTGAGATTTTGGTAACTTGCGCTCTCAAACCCATGCCTATGCCTAAATTTACACTGGCTTTTTTGGTGATGTTTTTTCCCCTGCTGCTATCTGCGCAACTCTTTCCAGACCTGGGTGCACAGCGAGCGGGGATTTCAGCGCTGACTTTTCTCAAGATCGACGTAAGTCCCAGATCTGCGGGAATGGCCAGTGCCAGCATTTGCGCTTCTGGTGATGCCTATTCGACTTTTACCAATCCCGCAACCCTGGCAGAAGTGGAATCCTTTACCCTGGCTGGCTCCAATACCTTTTGGGCAGCTGGCATCAACAACGCTTACATAACCTCGACGCTCCCTACAGAAGGCGGTAACTTTGCACTTTCTCTGAGTGGACTCAGTTCGGGTGCCATGGAAGTGCGAACCGTATTCCAACCCAATGGAACAGGAGAATATTTTTACGCAACCTACTGGACTGCCGGCCTCACGTATGCCCGACAGCTTACCGATCGGTTTAGCTATGGCGTAACGGCCAAATACGTCAGAGAGCAATTGGCTGATTTTTCGGCGAATACCGGAGTCCTGGATATGGGCTTTTTATACAAAACTGATTTTAAAGATCTTCGATTTGCGGTGATGGTTCAGAGTTTTGGGATTAATTCGACCTTAAAAGGAAGCTTCAATGCCGATAGCGCATTTTCCAATCAATCTACCAGCCTCGAATCTTATCCGGCTCCTACCATCTTCAAACTGGGAATTTCGATGGTGCCCTATACAAATGAAGCCGGAGACCAGTCCCTGACTACTTCCCTACAGCTGAATCATCCGAACGACAATGCAGAGAATATCCGCCTCGGACTGGAGTACGATTACAAATCGCTGCTGTTTTTTCGCGCCGGATATAAGATCAATGTAAAAGATCAAAATTATCCGACTGCAGGCCTCGGCCTCCGAATGCGAACGGGACGACATCCCCTGATGCTAGATTATTCGATTGATCCGATGAAGTACCTGGGGGTTATTCATCGCTTTGGGTTATCCTTCTCGCTCAATAAAGTCGAAGATTCCTGATCACATGAGCTTATTGATTCGCATATTTCGACCTCATATCCGTGAAGTTTGGCAAAAACTGACAGCGGAAATAGATGCGGATTTTATTCCAGGAAAGGGATTGCGGGGTGCAGATACCATTCAGGCTTATCATGAAAACTGGTCGATTGTAATTGACACTCTCAAGCGCGGAAAACGCCCCATTATCACCCGAATTCGAGCTCCATACATCAATGCGGATAGTTTTCATTTTCGGATTTCCCGAAAACATGCTGGCAGCGGGATTCAAAAATTTGCCGGTATGCAGGATGTCGTGATTGGCTATCCGCAGTTTGATAAGGATTTTATTATCCAGGGAAATGATGAATATAAACTCCGCCAGCTATTTACTCATGATCGCATTCGCCGACTGATCGCATGGCAGCCCGCGATACAGCTATGGAATATCGAAGACACGAGTTGGATTACAGATGATTGGGGAGAAGGCCTAAATGAATTGAGCTTTCAAACACCGGGCATTATCCAGGACCTGGGACAGCTTAGGGATTTATATGAATTATTTGCCGAAATACTCAATCACCTGTGTCATATCGGTTCGGCTTACGAAGACGATCCACAGATTCCGCGATAAACCTGAGCGCCTATTGGATACCTTAGCTAAGAAAACCATATCGCTGACCTTTCACGGGACTCAGCACTTACACATCGAATACGCAATCTTATGATTCATCGACTTACATATATTTGCTGGACATTTCTCATCTTGCTCGTGCTAACGGCTTGTGATGGTTTTTTTGGCACCAAAACAGATACTGAGTTTTTGGACGAACCCGTATTTGAAGACCAGACCGTCGCCTATGTACCCATACAGCCCGTGTTGGATGGATTCACCTATCCTGTCGATATCATTGCAGGATTTGATGAATTGATCTATGTAGCCGATCAAGGCACAGAAGAAATCATCTCATTTGACCAGGCAGGAAATGAAACAGGCCGATTTCGGGTACCCGGCCTGACCGGCATTGCCCAAGACAGGCAGTTGGATATCCTTGCTGTAGGTACCCGCGATACGACTATCAGCAGTACCAATTTTACCCTTCCGGCTATCTATAGAATTGACCTGAACAAATCCGGTCCTTATGGATTAGCCAATGCTTCCATCAAAAACATCATCACGCATCCTTTTTATTTCAAATCGGGAACTCCAACTGCCAGCGATGAAATCATCAGTTTTCAAGACATCGCGATTTGGCCCGACAATCGCTTCTACGTAACTCGAAATGGTCCTTCTAATGCCTCCACCCAATTTGGAGGTCCCGATGATGCAATAATTCTATTTGATGCAGAAGACGTATTTGTTTCGCCGATTTTTGTATCAACAACCTTAGGTTTGTTTACTGATTATTTCAAAAAACCATCCGGGATCGCAACCTTTGTAACTGCACCTCAAAGCCTGGAACTCAACAATCCCAGCCTGACCCCTCCCGGCGATTTTTATTTTACCTCTGTAGCGCCTGCAAATGTGCTGAAAGTACAGCGGATCAACTTTATCCAGACAGAATTTGGATCCAGTTACAGCCTTACCCAGCAATTGGTCGGCGATACCTCTCGTGCAGATCGATTTTTGTACGAAGCCAACCGATTCAATGAACCTACTGATATTGCGATTGCTGGAGATGGAACCCGCTATGTATTTGTCGTAGATGCTACCAGGGATTCCCTGTATCAATTTAGCGCCGATGGATTTGAAGGGGTTTCTCCTCCAACAGGAGCCAACTCGACCAAAGCGATTCGAGCTTCTTTTGGAGGAACAGGGGAGGGCCTCCGCCAATTTAATGAACCCCGAGGTGTCGCTTATTTTGACCGGATTGTATATGTAGCTGATGCAGGCAATGGCCGAGTCCTACGCTTCAAACTCACGACTGACTTCGAATAAGACATGAGGAAATATTGCTAAAAATGGTCATAAACTATTTTTTTAGTTTAAAAACTAAACCCTTAGTTTAACTCGCCGTATGTTAGCAATATGTTTAACCTTCAAACCAATTTGTTATGAACAAAATGATTGTCTTATTGGCGGTAGTCCTCATGAGTGCTACAGGCGTTTTTGCTCAACATGCTGTCAAAACAGCCTCTCTTTCCATTGCTGCCCCCGCGCCTACTATGAGTCTTGAAAGTAATGCCTTCAGCTTTGGAGTCGTTCCTCAAGGCACACCGGTCAGCCACACATTCGAGTTTACCAACGAAGGAGCTACTCCCCTTCAAATCAATTCCGTCAAAGCTTCTTGTGGATGTACAGCGACTTCTTATTCCAAGGAATCCATTGCACCGGGGGAGAAGGGATTTGTAACGGCTACTTACAATGCTGCCAAGCCAGGTCATTTCACCAAAACGGTAAGTGTAGCTTCCAATGCAAGTGAATCTATGATCGTGCTTACCCTTCGTGGTCAGGTGCAAGGAGATGCTAACTAATTTTTTTTATCCCAATCAACTAACGAATTAGTTATTTGATTCTCAAAAAAAGCGGAACCTGTTAACAGGCTCCGCTTTTTTTATTTGTTTACAATTGGGGAACAGGCTGTCGCCTCAATTGAATCACCCCGATCCAATTCAATAATCGAATCGCAAGATAGGTGGGGTCAATTTCATGCCATTTGATTCCGCCAAAGTTGGCTTTTGCGCCATACTTATGGTGGTTATTGTGATATCCCTCTCCCAGCATCAAGAAATCAAAAGGGAGGATATTTCGCGAGGTATCAGACACCTCAAAATTGCGATAGCCGATTCGGTGAGCAAACCAATTGATAATCGCACCGTGCAAAGGCCCCATTACGAAGTGAATAGGTAGGAACAGGTACATCCACCATTCTGTGGCCAGCACCGAATAAATCCCTATATAAAGGAGGCCCCATGCAATCCGAACTACTGCCGAATTAGCCATAATTTCAAATTTCTGCCATTGAGGAACATCTTTCACAAATCGTTCCTCCACTTGCATGGTTCCGCGAAAGACATCCGAATAGACTTTCTTGGTCTTCCACATCATATGAAAGAGGTTGTCTGAAAACTTAGGAGAGTGGGGGTCTTTTTCAGTATCAGCGTATGCGTGATGCATACGGTGCATAACGCCATATGCGTAAACGCCGATATAAGAACTGCCCTGGAAAATGAAAGATAAAATGAAAAATACTTTTTCCCATGCCGGAGACATGGTGAACATTTTATGGGCTGCGTACCTGTGATGAAAAAATGTCTGGAAGAACAAAGATAGGTACCAATGTAAAATAAGAAATCCTAGAATCGCCGTCATATTTTGAGCATTAAGCAAGTTTGAACAAATATATTGAAATAATATTATCTTTGTTTGCACAATTATTCTTCCCAAACCCTATTCCCCTGGCTATGTTTCAAAAATTATTCATTTCCCTCCTGCTCATGAGCATATCAGTTCATCTTTCTGCACAGGTTTATGGTGGGCAAAATACCCTCGTCCTCACTGCCGAAGGTACTCAATCAACTACCACAATTGAGAGCAGTCAACTGGTCAGTAACTATGTAAGCGATCAACAGCTTATCACAATGATGATCAAGACAGATGCGATGACCTTGAATCAGTCTGCAACTGCCCAAGGTATCCTGGAAGACGTGTTACAGGTAAGTTACAATAAGCTATTTCTGGTTCAATTGAATGTTGCCGACCTCCAGCTTGAGGCAGGCACATCTGTGTCAGAAGTTAACCTCCCTCTGCTGATTCGATACAATAGCATGATCTACCGGGGCGAAGCAACTGCCTCCATCTCAGTAGATAAAGAAGAGGTAGCCCTCGACTTCCATGCAGACATCCCTCTCTCTGAACTGGGCCTTAAGACAAATTCGACTCATGCAGCCCACTTTTCTGACCTGTTAACCGTTGCTGTCAAAGAAGGGAAACTTGTATTCAAATATTGAACCTTCCGGACTATTCGAATTTTCGTGTTTCCCGATATATTTTTATATCCGAGGCTTATCTCTTGATTGAAATTCATCGACCAATCGGCTATCATTATGATGCAACGTCTACGCTTAGTATTGCCCATCCTTTTTCTGCTGGGGAGCAGCCTGCCAGTACTGGCACAGCTTCCTCCCAATCAGCCTGAACAGGACTGTATCAATGCCCTTCCTGTCTGCCAAAATACGTTTGTTCAACCCAACTCCTACCAGGGGGCGGGATTGAACTCTACTGAGATTGACGGTGGCCCTTCCTGCCTGGGTGGGGGAGAAGTCAACGATGTCTGGTACATCTTCACGGTGCAGACTGCGGGAAATTTATGTTTCAGCATTACCCCAGCCAACCTCACTGATGACTATGACTGGGCAGTTTTCAACCTCACCTCCGCGAGTTGCGCAGATATTTTTGGAGACCCTACCCTTGAAGTAAGCTGTAACTTCTCCGGTGCATCCGGCATTACGGGGCCAAATGGTCAGGCAGGTGGACAAAACGAGCCCTGCCTTGCTGTGAATCCTGGAGAAACCTATGTGGTTAATGTCAGTAACTGGTCAGGTACCGGAAGTGGATATACCCTTGATTTTAGCGCTTCTACAGCTAATATTTTTGACAACATCCCGCCCGTATTTGATGACTTGATTGTTGACTGTGGGTCTAGCGATATTACAGTAGCGTTTTCAGAAAATGTATTGTGTAACACCGTAAGCCCCTCAGACTTTACCGTTACAGGACCCGCTGGAACCTATACCATAGCAGGCATTACCGGTTTCAACTGTGTAGGCGGTGGAACATTTGAAGATGAATTTGCCCTTCAATTAATTCCTGCTCCTGTTCCGGGTACTTATACAGTAACCCTGGTCAGTGATGTAGAAGACAACTGTGGTAATATTGCAAACAGCGGCACCCAGTCCGTATTTGTAGGAAATGTTGGCATTGCAGCTTCTGCATTGCCTGCAACCATTTGCCAGGGTACTTCTACGACTCTTACTACCAATGTGGCCAATGATCCCGCCTATACCTTCACCTGGCAGCCCGGTAACTTAACGACCCCTTCTCCTGTAGTCAATCCTACTGCAACCACGACCTATACGGTAAATGCAGTTGATGCAGCAGGATGTGTATCCAACTCTTCCGTTACTGTTACTGTAGTGCCATCGCCTACCGGTAACTTCACGGTTTCGCCGACGCTTGTGTGCGGTAATCAAACGGCTACCATTACCTATACCGGAACAGCAGGTCCAACTGCCATATTTGTCTGGGATTTTGGAGCGGGTGCCACTGCTACCAATGTTGGCGGAACGCCTGAAGGCCCCTATCAGGTAAGCTGGGGGAACTCGGGTCAAAAAGATGTTTCGCTCCTCGTAACGGAACTCGGCTGTACCAGCCAACCCGTCATGGTTAGCGTAGATGTAGGAGTTGATCCTACCGCTACCTTTGTGGCCCCTTCCAGCGCATGTATCGGCGATACGGTACTCGTAACCTATACCGGGAATGCCCCCACAGGCGCAACCTATTTTTGGGATTTTGATGGTCCTGCGTTCTCCACCAGTACAGGAGCCACTCCACAGGGCCCTTATAAAGTGGTATGGAATACTTCCGGTCCTAAAAGTGTTTGCCTTCAGGTAGATGACAATGGCTGCGTTTCAACCATTCAGTGTTTTCCTGTCAACGTAACGCCAACGCCTAGTTCTTCCTTTAATGCAAACCCTGCACAGGTATGTGGCACACAGGCTTCTACCCTTACTTACACGGGTAACGCCCCTGCAGGATCGGTATACATTTGGGATTTCGATGGAGGAACCCCTTCAGGTACTGGGACTGGCCCCGGCCCCCATAATGTCAGTTGGCCTTCTACCGGCCAGAAAAATGTTTCTCTCCAGGTGTTTTCCAATGGATGCCCCAGCCTGATTACCACCATTCCGATCGATGTGATTCTGGCGCCTACGGCGACGTTTTCGGCTCCGACATCAGTATGTATTGGCGATACTGCATTCATTACCTACACCGGCAATGCACCGGCCTCAGCAGGATTTAGCTGGAATTTTAACAGTCCTTCGTTTCAGGGAAGTGCAAATGTTCAAGGGCCGTATAAAGTGGTGTGGAATACGCCCGGAACTAAGAATGTCTGCCTTCAGGTGAATAATGCTGGCTGCTTGTCTCCCCTTTCCTGTGTACAGATTACGGTCAATCCCAAACCGATTGCCGGTATTGCACCTGTTATAGATCAATGTTTAACCGGAAACAACTTTAGCTTTACTTCGACAGGCACTACCAGTGCCACGTCCTATTCCTGGAATTTTGGAAGTGGCGCCAATCCTGGATTGAGTTCACTTCAGACCCCTCCTCCAGTCAGTTATGTAGATGAGGGAACCAAAACTGTTTCACTGGTTGTTACACAAAATGGATGTGTAAGCGACTCCGCGAAAATCAGTTTTGAAGTCTTACCCATGCCATCGGCAAATTTCAGCGCAAATACAGGCGCCGCTTGTTCGGATACCTGTGTTACCCTAACCTATACCGGCGGACTGGTAGGAAATGGATTACAGTCTTATAGCTGGAACTTTGGCGGTAATTCAACCCCCTTAACTTCCAGCTTGCAAAATCCGGGCTGTATCGACTTCACAATGGGAGGCACACAAACTGTAACCCTCGTTGTGGACTACCGCGGCTGTACAGATGCTTCTGTACAGCTGATTGATGTAAATAATATCCCACAAGCCACCGCAGGCCCTGACCTGGCTTTTTGTGAAGGAGATGGTGGGGTTCAGGTAGATGCACAGGTATCGGGAATGGATCCCGGCGTCAACTACGACTTTTTCTGGACCTGCGATTCCCCTCCATGTGGAATTAGCAACTCATTCGCAGAAGATCCCGTCTTAAATCCTACTGTGATCAATGCTCCGGCTGATATCACCTACTATTTCTATGCAGAAACAGACGATGGCTGCCGCAGTAACCTCGATTCTCTTATCGTAACGGTAAAGGCCAAGCCGAAGGTAGATGCAGGACCCGATTTGTTTATCTGTCCGGATGGACCCGGCGAATTCTTAACGGGAGGCCCAGCTACCAATAATGCCGCTCCTTTGCCTTTCATCTATAACTGGACACCAGGTGCAGGCATTAACCCAACAGATGTGGCCAATCCCTATGCGCGCCCTGATACCACGACCATTTATACCCTGGTCGCCACGTCGATCAATGGATGTACCAGTGATGTGAACACCCTCGATACAACGAGTACCGCTACGGTACAAGTAGTTGAATATCCGGTGGCTAATGCGGGAGCAGACACCGCTGTCTGCTTGGGCGATACCATACAGTTGCAAGGATTTGCGAGTGGATCAAGTGGCCCCTATAGTTTTGCATGGAGCCCTACGCCCAATTATATCAGTAATGCCAGTTCCCCTACGCCTTTAGTCAGTCCTCCTGCTACTACTGTTTTCTACTTGATTGCATCCGCGAAAGGCTGCGACAGCAAGGCGGACTCTATCGTGGTTCAGGTAGATGCTAAGCCGACTATTGATCCGGGAAGTGATCGGATCACCTGCCTCGGAGATAGTATTCAACTGGATGGCAGTGCTGCGGGAGACCCGGATGCCAGCCAATATAACTACACCTGGACCCCTGCTATTGGCCTGAGTGATCCGAATACAGGGAAGCCACTCGCGAGTCCAGACACAACGACAACCTATGAGGTGATCGCCTTTTCCAACTTCGGTTGTGGATCCGATATCGCTACTGTTTTGGTTACCATAGAGCCAACACCGATTGTCTCAGCTCTGAGTGCAGATACTATAATTTGTGAGGGTTCAGAAATTCAGCTTTCAGCTACTCATGAATTTACCACTACTCCAGCAGGCGGGCCTGTAACCTATTTCTGGACGCCTAATTCGAGCGTAGTCGGAAGTCCCGCTCTTAGTACCGTAACGGTTGCACCGACCTCTACGACCCTCTACACGGTCAGTGCCAGTGTCTCTGGCGATTGTCCTACAACTGATCAGGTTCTGGTCAGTGTTTCTCCTGCAATAACCGCAGGAATCGCCGCCGATACCACTACTGTTTGTTCGGGAGAAAGCACACTGTTAGCTGCCTCTGGCGGATTGGGAAGTGCAGACTACCTCTGGATTCCTGCAGCAGGGTTGGATAATCCAACTTCTCAGAATCCCCTTGCTACCCCTGATACCACCACCACTTACGAGCTGGTTTTGTCAGAAGGAGCTTGTACCGATACAACTGAAGTTACGATTGAGGTAAACCCCTCTCCTGTGGCTGAATATGTCGCTTCACAAGCAACAGGTTGTGAAGGATTGGAAGTTAGCTTCCTGCAAACGGCTACAGATGCCAACTCCTTCCAGTGGGACTTTGGAGATGGAAGCGACATCAACAATGAAGAAAACCCCACCTATGCATATATGACTTCGGGTTCCTATGTAGTGAGTCTTACAGTCGTAGGCGACGGAGGTTGTGAAAACACAGTAGCTACCACAACTGTAACCGTATCAGATAATGCCTTTGCAAACTTCAGTTCTGATCCTGACATCAATGTGTCTCAATCTTTACCGGAAGCGGTTGTTCGGTTTACGGACTTAAGTGATCAAGCTGTGAGTTGGTTCTGGGACTTTGGAGATGGTACCTTCTCCGATGAAGCTTCCCCTACCCATGTATATGATGATCCGGGAGATTACACAGTAAGCCTGACCGTTACAGACGAAAACGGTTGTATCGGCACATTAGACTTAGGACCTTATGTGGTATATGCCCCAGGACTATTGATTCCCAATGTATTTACCCCCAATAATGATGGGATCAACGATGAATTCCAGATTTTGTATGATGGAAAAGAATCCTTCTTTGTAGAAGTATTTGATCGCTGGGGAGGGAAATATTTCAGTACCCCTTCACCAGACGAAGGATGGGATGGCAGCATGGGTTCTGGTGGCCAGGCAAAAGAAGGCGTTTATTTTTATCAATTGAAAATTGGAGATAAAGCCTATACGGGCAACATTACGCTGATGCGGTAATCTTATCATCTCGTTAACCGTATACTTTACTCGTAATTTGACTAAGTACAAAACATGAGAAATATTGGAATTCTAATTTGCTCACTCTTGATTGTCGGCCTGGCCGCTTGTGGCGAAAAGGATCAAGAGGCAGAAACTTCTTCTATCACATTAGAGATGGTAGATACCCCTGTCGATCCGGTCTGCAAGATGAATATGACCGGACTCGCCATTTCTGACACGGTTACCTACAACGGAAAGACTTATCCTTTCTGTAAAGCAGGTTGCAAATCAGAATTTGATGCTGATCCTCAAGCCTACGTAATTGCTGAGGCTCCTCAGGGTCACGACCACGATGGGCATGACCATGATGGCCACAATCACTAAGCCTCTATTTGAGACAGAAAAATAGTTTTTCTTGAAAAAGATAAAAAAAGCAACCGGATATCCGGTTGCTTTTTTTATGCATGATTAATTGATCAAGGATCGAATTACAGAAATAATTTCATGTACTCCTTCCTCAACCGGCAACACCACCGGAATAGTTAACTCCGACTCATACTGTTGCTGAAATGCCCGCGCCTCAGCCTCACTCAGCCCTTTTGTATTCAGGGTTACAGCCAGAGTTTTCACACCATAGGCTGAAATCAGATTTATTTCGCTTTGCAGGGACACCATTTTTGCTCCTACGTGATCCCAGCCTTTGAAATAGTCTCGGGAGGGCGCATACTGGAGAATCACTCCATCGGCCTGGCCGGAAACAAGGAATTCGGAACCACAAGGGCCGCTAGGATTTCGCAAGGCGGCCTGACCTTCAATGATAATCAGGTCCGGATTTTCTGCCTGGAAACAAGATACAATCGCGTGTTCGAGTTCGCCAGACACAAAGTCATTGAGCGTGGAATCGAGCACAAAGCCATATTCTCCTCCCTGCAACCAGCCCGTTTGCCCCGTGTAAATCATGTGTGCATTCAACCCGGCTTCCTGAGCGGTTTCAGTAAGGAAGCGGGCAGTAGTTCGTTTTCCGATTCCGCAATCAACTCCCATCACCACGATTTTGGGGCAGGTTACCTTCCGGATTTCACCACTCCAAAAGTGCAGATCCATTCGCGGTTTGGGCTTGCGTACATCAATGAGTTGTGCGCCTGTCCCGGCTGCAAGTGCCTCCAAACCCGGAATCTCGTCCAGAAATTCGTGCAAACCCGAAACTATTGAAATTCCCATTCCCAGGGCTTCCCGAATAATCGGGAGGAGAGACGGAGGAAGTTTTCCGCCAGAATTTGCAATACCAACAATACAAAAATCCGGCTTTTCCATACCGGAAGCGAAAAAAGCCTGCAGGCTCTCAAATCCAAATACCTGCCGGGCGTGCCCGTCGAGGAGTAGTCCCACATCTTTGCCCGCTACTGTTTCATCAATGACGCCTACTATTGTATAGCGGTCAGTCCCCCGAATCAGTCCGTGGGTAGTTTTAGCGGAAGGCGTTTCAAATAAGCCTCCGCTCAGGATAATCGCAGTTCCATCCATAATGTTTGTGAGATTGGGTGAGAAAAATTCAGGAGTTGAAAATGCGGATTATTTCCGGATTGACAAAGCGAAAAGGAATGCTCAAATCGGCTATTTCAGGCTCGCAGAATGGGAATAGGCACACAAGACAATCATTGAAAATCGGGTTGACAAATAGGCTCAAATGATAGACTTCAGCTATCCAGATACACTTTTTCCCGAAAAACATTACTATTCCCTGTAACCTTTTAAGGTCTTATGCATTATGCATCAAAAGACAATACATCTCAAATCTATGTATTCAAAAGAATTGCTAAAAGGCACGCTCAAACCGATTCTGCTGCAGCTCTTGAAAGAGCAAGGCAGAATGTATGGCTACGAGATCGCCCAATGTGTAAAATCACGAACAGAAGGACGGATTCTCATTCGAGAAGGGTCGCTGTATCCCACGCTACATAGCCTTAAACATGATGGGCTCCTGAAAGTAGAGAGCATTCAAGTAGGCAACCGAACGCGCAAATATTATTCTCTGACGCGTGCCGGTGTCGCGAAAGCTCCCGAAATCGTTCAGGAAGTACATGATTTCTTTGCCACGCTTCAACTCCTTCTCACGCCAAACACCCCCCTTAGTCATGGATAAGCTCAATAATTCTCAAATCAAACAAATCCGCGAAGACATTCGCAACGGTGGCATTAATATGCCTGATCTCGCAGAAGATCTATTGGATCATTTTTGTTGTACCATCGAATACGAAATGGAACAGGGTTCAGATTTTCCGGAAGCCTACCATCAGGCACGTAGAATCATTTGCCCGGAAGGTCTTCACAAGGTGCAACAGGACACCCTTCATCTGATGCATGAGGAACCCGGACGCATGCTAAAACGCCTGATGTTCGGCTCAGGATTCCTGGTTGCTTTCACCTTCCTCATCGCGAGTCTTTTTCGGATGTTACACTGGCCCGTTGGAGATATTCTGATGTTTGCCAATGGCGGAGTATTATTTGGAGTCTTTTTGCCAACCTTTTTGATTTATCAGATTCGGGGTGGCCGTAAAAAATCATCGTGGGAGAAGTTGACGTACATCTTGGGAACTGCCACTTCAGCCATGGTTTGCGCAGGTACGCTGTTTAAGCTTCTCCACTGGCCAGGTGCCAACATCCTGTTGATCTTAGGGATTGCCTCTTTTGCAGGCATGTTTCTCCCTCTTTTATTTACGCTTTTGTATAGACGGTCGATGGGAAAAGAAGTCTATGAAGAAGCTTAGTATCACGTAAATTTAGGGCTAACAGGTTTTCAAAACCCCTTAGCCCTAAATTTATCTCTCCGGTGCTTCCATCATTCCTTCGTCAGCAAAAGAAAAATAGCCTTTTGGGGAAATGATGAGATGATCCAACACGGCAATATCCAGCAGTTTGCCGCCTGCATATAGTTTATGTGTCAGGCCAATGTCAGCGCGACTGGGTTTCAAATTACCGGAAGGATGGTTATGCGCGATAATGATACCCGTGGCCAGATGATTTAGCGCCTCTCGGAATACGATTTTCGGATCAATAATGGTTGCGGAAGCCCCGCCCTGAGAAATGAGTTTTTCTGCCTTGATGACGTTGTTCTGATTGAGGAACAGGAGATAACCTACCTCATGGTCTAAATCCACCAGTCGGGGCATCAGGTAATTCGCTGCAACAGATGAAGCGGTAATTTTAACCTCTTCGCCAAAATCCATCCCCTTTCGGCGCCCCAATTCAAATGCAGCCACCAGGGTAATGGCCTTTGCAGGCCCAATGCCCTCATGTGTCATGAGTTCCTGGACTCCGGCTCTTGCCAATGCTCCCAATGTCCCATATCGCTTCAGGATTTGTCGGGCCACATCAAGGGCAGAAAGTTTCCGGGTACCACTCGAGATGAGGATGGCCAGGAGCTCAGCATCGGTAAGTGCAGCTGTCCCACGCTTGATGAGTTTTTCACGAGGGCGATCTTGCTCTTCCCATTCAGGGATAGGGCCGCGCTGGTCGTATCGCATGAGGTATATTTCGTAGTTTTCATAGTAGGATAAAAGTATCCTACCAGCTCGTCGATTCCATGGAAAAGATATGCCAAAAGTAAATAAGTTCATCTAATCTCCCAAAATGGACCTAAAAAGCACCTCATTTGCACTTGTTCCTATAGATAACCTTCCTATTTTTCCTGTACTTTCAGCCTTTATTCACGTTATTTCAGCTTTCAAATGGGAAATAAACTATTACTGTGGACTGGATTCATGGCCTGGATCTGTATAGGCGTTGCACAAAACCAGGTGATCCAGTGGCAACATTCCATCCCTTCTGTATCTACTTTTTCCTCCCCTCGTGTGATCGACCTGAATGGCGACACTATTAAGGATATTGTCATCGGTGCAGGAATTGAAGGCCTTCCCACTCCAGCGGGTATTTTTGCATTTGATGGCAATGATGGATCCATCCTATGGCAGCGGTATGCCCGGGATCAGGTATATGGCAGCCCTATTTTTCAGGATATTACCGGCGAGGGCACGCCGGATGTTTTTATCACAGGCAGAGATGCCCAGTTCTATGCCCTTGATGGAGAAACCGGATTTGAGATTTGGCAATTTTGGTCGGACACCTTGCCCGGTTCCTCACTCGATAGCAACTGGTATAACTTTTACCTCCCTCAGTGGATTCCTGATCAGAACCTGGATGGGTATCAGGACATTCTGGTCAGTAATGGCGGAGATCCCCGGATTGTTCCTGCTGATAAAAACCGACCTCCCGGCTACCTAATGGCATTAAGCGGGCTTGATGGTAGTATCCTTCAAGTGGATTCGATGCCTGACGGACAAGAAACCTACCATTCTCCTTTATTGGTTGATTTTCTACAAAATGGAGAATGGGACATTTTATTTGGAAGTGGGGGAGAGACAGTAGGCGGGAGTTTCTGGCGGGTGAGTCTCGCTGAGTTTATGTCAAACGGTTTATTGAATGCAACTCCGCTGCTGAGTGATACGACAGAAGGATATATCGCGGTACCCAGCCTCGCCGACCTCAACCAGGATGGAGTTCAGGATATCATTGTTCCCCAATTGAATGCTGCAATCGTAGCACTGGATGGCCGCACAGGCCAGGAAATCTGGCGACACACAGAAGCCGGGACGGATTGTTATGTGTCTCCCACTATCGGGCAATTTACGGGGGATGCTACCCCCGATATATTCGTGTTAGCAGCCGTTGGAAATTGGCCTTTTTATCAGCAATCCATCAAACTCCTGCTGGATGGGAGCAATGGACAAGTCGCTTGGTCAGAAGCTGATTATCCTTTCCAGATGACTTCTGGCAATGCGATTGACTGGGATGGAGATGGATATGATGAGGTGATTTATCCCAAAAATCAGGACATAGGAATAGGCTCCCGGCATCTGGTGAATCAATTTTTCTGCTATGATTTCAATGACCAATTGATTCAGTCTTTTGATGTACAACGTGAGGGCGTCATGGTCTTTTCGATGCCCCTGATCACCGATCTCGAACAGGATCAATCATTGGAAATGATTTTCGCCACACATGACAACCCATTAGATTGGTATGATCCCGATGGATTCACCCTGCATCGAATGAATCTAAATTTGTATCGGGACAGCATTGCCTGGGCGGGCTATCAGGGAACGGGAGGAGACGGCACCTATCCCATGAATCTGCAAGTCAGCATTGATTTTCCGGAGGATTCTCCCCTCCTTCAGGTGTATCCCAATCCTGTGCGGCAGCTGTTATTTTTCCGCACTTTGGGGGCGCAGGAAATTGAGCGAATTGAAATATGGGATTCACAAGGGAAGCCAGTCCGCTCCGTTGAAGATCAGGATGTGATTGAAGTAAACGACCTCAGCCCAGGACTCTACGCTTATCGCGTGTATATGGGCAATCAAATTGGGAGTGGGACGATTTTCGTCCAATAGGCGCAGCAGGCAAGGGTAAGCCTCAATGGATGGGGTACAAATGAGAAAACCCGGTACACAACCGGGTTTTCAAATATAAGTCATTTTCCAATTACTCAGTATGGTAATTCTGACGAAAAACAGTTCGATAAAGCTATCGAAACCCTTATGCCATGCGATTTACGTGGCGAGTCAGTTTACTCTTGAGGTTGGAAGCGTTGTTCTTGTGAATGATATTCGCCTTTGCAACCAGATCAATCATACGGATCACTTTCGGAAGCATGGCTGATGCTTCTGTCTGATCTGTAGATGCGCGCAGAGATTTAATCAACGAGCGCATGGTCGTTTTTTTATAGCGATTGCGTAATCTGCGCTTAGCGCTTTGTCTGATCCGCTTCTTGGCTGACTGGTGATGTGCCATTTTCCTTTATTTGTTCCTTATCAGATTTTCGAGGAGCAAATATACGAATACCCTTTCGAAAGACAAGCCGAAAAGAAAAGATTATAGAGAGAAAAAGGCAGAAACAGGGTATGGACGCCCTGTTCCTGCCTTGTGAATTATTCTATTTGACTTACCGAATGAATTTCAAGACAAAATCCTGTCGGAATTTGCTCACTTCATCCTCGCTGGCCATTTCAAACCGGTAATCTCCTTCGCCTCCTTTGCGCTTACCGATGATCTCCTGAAGGGGGTAGTTATAGTTATCGTAATAAGAGGATACCGTATAAACGACCTCATCTTCTACGTGGAAATAAATCCAGTTGAACTCATCGACTTCCAGGTATACCGTCAATCGATCCGCCATTTTTTCTCCAGATGCTGAGATTGAGCCAAATTTGTACACAATCTTGGAGTTCACCATTTTATTGATCGGCGTTCCATTCAATCCGATCAGTCCAACTTCTGAATCACAAAAGAGGGCTTTCTCGTCCCGACTGTAATTGAAGTTCACATCTGACAGCAGCACCGTATAAGGCAGCAGGCGCGCCAATTTAACGTCCGTGTACACCATGGCGTCTTTGACCGTTTCGAGGAACTTCAGGGTCTCCTTGTCGTCTTTCTTTCCTTTGTCAAGGAACTCAGAGACATTCTCCAGCATGGCTTGCTGTCGGAAGTCGATATCCTTATTCGAAGCCGTGAGGAATAAGAGGCTCTCAGAGAGCTTTTCCATTTGCTCCGGTGGAATCACACTCATATCAATGCCCACGAGCAGATTGGTAGATAGCTGCCGTTTCCGGAGGTCATCCTTCCAGGAACCTGCCATTTGCATATTTACAGTCTTGTCTTCAAAATCGTATGGGAAGTCAAGGAAGCCCTGTGAAGTAATGGTATTATCAGCATCATTGAAGCTGACGGTAGAGCCATTGTACACTTGCCCTTTGATTTTTTCTTCCGTACCAATTTTGAACTCCTTTTTGATTCGGTCAAATGTAAGTCCACCAGAGGCGCTCAGGACCACGGCATCATCGTCGTCATCCTTTGCCTGAAGGAAATTGGAATAGAAAACTCTGTTTTCCGGCACGTAGTTCAAGCCTACGGTCAGTTCCTCGCCCTCTTCATTGGTGAGTTGATCTGCAATCGGGATAAAGACGGAATCCGGATTTACGATGGTTTTATCAAAGGTAAACCAGGCGCCTTTGAAAACGGGGTTCTCAGATTCGATCTTTACCTCTCCCTCAAATGCGAGGAATTTTCGGGAAGCATTTAACTCTGCATTTCCCCGGAAGAAGATTCGTTCCGTCAGGTAAAAATCCTGGCTGCTACTGATGATACCGGAAGCGATAGTTGTGGTATCACTGTTGACGCGAATGTTTCCAAAGTCAATGTACTGTGGGTGGCCATTCACATCGATGTAGTCATACTTACCGGAACCTTCATATTCGTTACCGGAAAAGATCGTTACTTCGGCTTCATAAATCCGGTGCAATTTGGATTCCTGGTCTGCTTCAATCACAGCATTACTGAGCTTTTTGATCAGACCTCCTTCTTCAATGAATACCTCCAGCCGATCTGGCGTAACAGTTGCATCTGCCACATAGATATACGGTACGCCACTGACTTCTACGCTTCGGGTATCTATCTTATAATAAGATTCCTTGGCACTGAATTTCAAACTGTCGGCATCTTCTCCCATTGCGACAAAGAAATTGTCTCGAATATAGGAGCTAGCCCCTTCCAATTTCAGGTCATTGGTTGCGCGGTTATATTCTCCTTTAGTGAGAGAGGTGCGGTATTGGTGAATGGGGAAGGTAGCAAGGGCTTTACCAACGCTATCCGCAACAAAACTTGCCCGATGACTCCACACATCATATTTTACCTCCAAGCCATCTGCAATAAAATGATTAAGAACGGAATCCTCTTTATCTACAATAGTGAACATCCCATTAGAAACCTCAAAATCCATCTCTTTAAACCGAATGCTGTCTCCGGTTATTTTTGCCTGCCCCAGGGTAATGCTACCGTTCCCTACCAATCCTTCTTTACTCATCGTCAGCGTACCCACAAACTTCCCTTCTCCCGCAAACATTTTGATAGGCTTGGTAACAGAAGTAGAAGTCAGGCTCAGCTTATCTTCTTTTGTGTACCATACATAATCGGCAGTTTCTGCCTCAACGTCCGGCACATAATATCCATTCCGAAATCCTCGACGCAAATCAAAATTACTAACTTGTGCCATGACCGAATCGAAGTGAAAAACAAAAGAGTCGCTCACAGCGGTAGTACCCAAGTGCTCCAGCCGCCCGTCTCCGTGCAACCCACTTCCATCCAGGGTAATATTGTCATAGTATCGGCCTTTCCCGTCATATACATAATAGCCTTCAGGAGGAGACTCCATATCAAATCCCAGGGTAAAATCAGGCATTACCTGCAATCGCTGTCGGAATTTGGGGAATATTTCAGAGGAGAACAGTTCTCCATCAAAGTACAAACTCGACTCATCAAAGGTCTTTAAACTGTCCAGCACAAACGGGTCGATAGAAAAGTACAGTTTGTCTTTTGTATAGACTCCCTCCTGGATAGAGGGGCTTGACCAATAGAGATAGGAATAGGAATAGCTATCAAAAATAGGGAATTGCGGATTATCTTCTTTCCCACTTTTGTTATTCGGTGCATCAATGTGAATGGCACCCGTTATCCCTTCAAATACGGTATTACTCAAAGCCTTTTCAAGCGGAGAAAATTCGTAGCCGGGGGGCGGATTACGCACCAGAACGAACCGGATAGAATCCAATGAATCACAATGGATTTTAAAACTCTCGTAATCAAATGTGAAGTTGGGATTTTCCTCATTGCTCGAATAGAAATTGATTCTACCACTGGCAACTGCTCCTCCAAACTTCAGGTTCCGATTTCGCTGGACAAAGACAGTATTATTGATCGGAACAACCCGCACATACTGGGAATCACTCAAGGTAAAAAAGGGCACCCCCCGCATTTCAATTTCCTTGGTATTCAATCGCATGATCGCGTGAGCCCCTGTATCTACTTTTGAGATCACCTGAACGGCATCATAATCCTTCTTTCCACGCCTCGCAAGCATCCAGGCATACAGCTTAGGCTGCGGAATGATTTCATAAGATTTCTTGTCATACTTGATGAAACCAGAGCTTTCCAAGCTTGGCAAGGACTGCATAAAGCCAGCCTTTTGCCCCATCAGTTGATTTTCAGTCAATACATCATCCGGAAAAATGGGCCGCCCTTCATGGGTAAGCGCATAGCGGTAAATCGCCCCTATCGGATGGACTTTTAATACATTTTTAAAATTATCGAATCGTGCTTTGCTGAAATAATCATACGATTCGATGGCTGCCACTTTATTTTCCCGGTCGATAAAGGCAGTAAACTTCATTTCATCCGTATCCAAATCCCAGTCGATGGATTCGAAGTACAAATAGTACTCATGAAAGGAACTGTTAAAAGGCCGATTGGCATAGGTTCCTTTATTAGGTTTTTTGAGGGTAACGGTATTATTCTCCACTGAGTACAGCAGATCCAGTCCGGGATGTCCCAGGGTATCTTCATCTGACAGGTGAACATTAGCGGCAAGATTACTGCCTACGAGACGATCTGGCGCCAGAATAAAGGCTTCTCCAGCCAGTCGCATAACGACTTTCCCTTCCCGTAGTATTTCCAGTTTGGCGAGAATATGTTGCCGGACTTTGTCCGAAAACATCTCCATCTCCTCTTCTGTCTCTTCTACGCCATCATAGCCCTCTGCCAATGCAAAACTTTCATCAGACCCAGAACCCACCTCATCCCCTCCTGTATCCCAGGATTCATCGCCACCAGAATAATATTCTCCAAACTCATCTTCGTAGTACTCATCACTCTTCTCATCTGATGAAAATTCATCACTGCTGTATCCGGAATAGAAATCATCTACTTCCGGATCACCGCCAAAGCTGGTTTTGGGGGGCACATAATCCACCCACACATCATATGCAGAGCCAATTTTGCGTACGCCTTGCAGAGCAAACCCCCCTTCATAGCGCACATTAGGAATCAGATTTTCAATTACAACTCCCCCTTCATGGCTCTTGAAATAGGGATAAGATGCCTTGCTGATATTTCTGGCACCCAGATTTTTATCTACATATTTACCAACCAGCGGCTTATTAATAATGCTCTTATAATAAAAATTAGCCGTATCAACCTCAACGGAACCAAAGTTAAAGTTGAGTTTATAATCTCCAAACTCGCAGTACACATCCTCAGCAGGGAGGCCTACTTTCGTCCAATCTACTTTCCCTCCTCTTCCTACAAAGGTCCGGGCTATCAGGTTATAATCTCCCGAAGTCCCTTCGATCCGGGTACTATCGCGTTTGGAACCGAAACTCAGATCTGTATTTTTGAGTTGTACGACCGGAGCAGAATAACTCCCGTTTTTATCTTCCACCGTCAGGTAGTACAGGCGTGCTTCTTCCTGAGAGGAATGCCAGCTAAAACGCTGGTTCTGTTTCACAAATCCCTCTGGCAGGTATTCCGCGATATTTTTCAGGTATGCATTTACCCGATCCGGCGCCAGATTGAGGATACAGGACATTGAAACTTCAAAAAACTGCGAATTCGCAATTTTAATTTTGTTCCCATCCTGCATAACCTGATATAAGGCCAGGGTATAATTTGTCAATCCCTCTTCGGTCTTATACTTCTTGCTCACCATGATATTGGCTTGCGTAATGAAGGTAGATTTGTCGTCTTCTGACAGGACACCACTTCCCCACAACTCACTGATTGCGGCGGCGGCCTGTCGGGCTTTGGGGCCTTCTTTATTCAGAACTCCAGTAAATTCCTGAATGAATTTATCCGGCTCCGTATCAAAGAAGCTAACTCCCTGAGCGAACACGTTCGTGTAAGCTCCGGATAACAAGAAAATCAAGCTAAGTAATACAATTGCCTTTCGCTTCATAACTAATATGCTGTCTGCTTTGGCGGTTAAAGTTGTTTTTCGACTCGTAATGAACACCAGTCGTTTTCGATCATTTGGGTTTTGGGTACCAATCCGGCAGCTGTACATACAGCTTTCAGATCAGCTTCATCGTGCGTATAAAATCCGCTGAGGATCAAATCTCCTCCGGTACGCAAATGAGCTGCATATCGGGGAATATCCTGCAGCAGGACATTTCGATTAATGTTGGCGAGAATCAGGTCGAAGAGCAAGTCCGGGATTGAATCAGCACCTCCTTGTTGAATGTGCAATTCCGTCATGGCATTCAGACTGCCATTCTCCCGGCTATTTTCTATACTCCATGGATCAATATCTATGCCCAAGCAGGTTTTTGCGCCCATTTTCAGGCTAAGAATTCCCAATATTCCGGTTCCGCATCCCATATCCAGCACCTCCTGATTCTGCACCTCCAGTAGTTCCAATTGTTTCACCATCAGCCGGGTAGTCTCATGGTGTCCTGTACCAAAAGCCATTTTCGGCTCGATCAATACGGTATGGGTAAACTCTGGTGCAGGCACTAAAAAAGAAGGGATAATCTGGCAAAACTGTCCTAGCCGTACGGGTTGAAAGTTGGCTTCCCACTCCGCATTCCAGTTTTTGGGCGGAATGACTGCCTTTTCGTAGCTGATCCCTTTCAAAACAGAAAGTGCTTCTGCCAGCACCTCCGAATCAAAGACAGGTTCCCCAATAAAAGCTTCTACCCCCGATGTGGTCTCTTCAAAAGCGACATAGCCTACCTCTGCCAATAAGGCAATAACGGGCTCGATCAGTGAATCCGGAGCCGAAACGGATACCTGTATTACATTTTCTTTCAAGTTTTTCTACTTAGCGTCGGTGTACAGCTTTCAGCTATAGGCAGGAATTTTGACAGTCAGTTTTGGGCACATACATTACTGGCAACCAGCAGTAGTCCGAAAATCTGTGTAAAACACAGAAAAGTCAGCAAAGCCCTTTACCTCCTCTATATAAATGGTGAAATCAGCGAAAGCTTTTACATCGGTCACATACCAGTGGCCGGGATCATTGGCAAAAGCCCGCGCATCTTCCCGGAAGACCAGCATCTCTGCAAATGCTTCCACATCTTCTACATGCACTCTATAGTTAGCAAATCCAGCGACATCTTCAATAAATACAGCTCCATAGAGCTCACAATAGTCATTTAGGGGTGCTTGTGGATTCGTAACAACAGAATCAACCGGCGTATGTCCCATGAGCGAAAAAGTCGCTATCATTAATACAAAAACAGTGGCCTTCATCTTATTTTTTTCCTTTAATGAGAAGTAACAAATATAGTGATCCCTGTATTAATAACGTATAAAATGTCCATACAGGTCTAACTTAGTAACGTTCAAATTAGTACTTACGCACTTTCTCCTCATTTTTTTCTCATGAATGTGTTTGAATCTGGAGATTTATACAAACATAGGCGGAAAAATAATTGACCTCGATGTCATTATTTCGCACCTTCACGGCATCAATTAATCAATCCCTATGAAATCAATAGATCAGGCTACAATTGGTGGAAGACGTGCGCTCATACGCGTAGATTTTAACGTCCCGCTTAACGCAAATCAGGAAGTAACGGACGACCGCAGAATCCGGGAAGCAGTACCTACGATCAAGCATATCCTTGCGGAAGGTGGTTCTGTTGTGCTCATGTCTCACCTGGGCCGTCCCAAAACCGGACCGGAAGCCAAGTTCAGCCTCAGGCACACTATCCCCACACTCCAATCTTATGTAGCGGGTACTGAAATACTCTTTGCTGACGACTGCATTGGAGATACTGCATTTGAGATGAGTGCTGCATTGAAGCCGGGCCAGATATTGATGCTCGAAAATGTTCGTTTTTATACAGAAGAGACAAAAGGCGATCGTGATTTTGCAGAAAAGCTATCCCGTCATGGTGATTTTTATGTCAATGATGCCTTTGGCAGCGCCCACCGTGCGCATGCCAGTACGACTATCGTAGCGGAGTTTTTTGATGACAAGTATGCAGGTTACCTATTGACAAAAGAGATTGTCAATGCAGAAAAAGTTCTCAATAGTGAAGAGCACCCTGTAGTTGCGATCATGGGAGGCGCCAAGGTTTCAGACAAAATCCTGATCATTGAACGCTTGCTGGACAAAGTCGATCACCTGTTGATAGGTGGGGGTATGGCCTACACCTTCCTCAAAGCAAAAGGCTATGAAGTAGGGACGTCTCTGGTTGAAGCAGACAAAGTGGCAACAGCTGCAGACCTGATCAAAAAAGCCCGCAAGAAAAATGTAACCATTCTGACACCGGTCGATTCAGTTGTATCGGATAAGTTTGGCGAAGATGGCAAAATCAGCATTGCATCCAGCGACAATTTTCCGGCAGACATGATGGGCCTCGATATCGGCCCGAAGACCTTTGAGTTCTACTTCGACTCCATTATGGATGCCAAGATCATTTTGTGGAACGGCCCCATGGGCGTTTTTGAAATGGAATCTTTTGCCGCAGGGACCATGGCAGTAGCCCAGGCAGTAGTAAAAGCAACTGAAAACGGAGCGTTCTCCTTGATTGGGGGCGGTGATTCTGCTGCTGCAATCGCAAAAGCAGGCCTCGAAGACAAAGTTTCCTACGTCTCAACGGGTGGGGGTGCATTGCTCGAATATCTGGAAGGAAAAGTTCTTCCTGGAATTGCTGCACTGGGATAAATAGCGAATACGTAATAATTTACTTATGCAAAAGAGCGGGCTCCTGAAACAGGAGCCCGCTCTTTGCACTTTTACCCACTTTGAAAATGCACTGAACGCGTAACACTTATCCCAATCTCCCTTCCCTACTTATGACAGGCGGCGTATTTTGGTATAAATTCATCCAATTCCGCAAAAGATCATGAGAAAACACCTTTTATTATTCCTGTGCTTACTGTTTGCAGTATCCGCACAAGCGCAAACAACTGCCATTGCGCTTTATGGAACCATCACGGAGCAGGGCACCGGCAATCCTGTACCCAATCATTCTGTTTATATCAGCACTGATTCACTCATCAGTGGTTTCACGTATTTTGGTGTTGTACAGACCGATATCAACGGTTTTTATGTGGATACGATTACGGTTCCTACCGCAACCAACCTCATCTGGTATATCAATACCCTGGATTGCAATAACAGTTGGCTAAATGGGACAGCACAGACAACAGCTGCGGGATTCACGACTGGCAATCCTACTGATTTCACGATCTGCGCCAATAGCCCCGGTAACTGTCAGGCTACCTATGCTCAAAGTGTGAATCAATTTACCGGAACAGCTAGTTTCATGGCGAGCTTCTCCGGTGCTACTTTCCCCCTTTCCCTGTCCTGGGATTTTGGAGATGGAAGCCCTGCTGTAGTGGGATCCTCCTCCCAAAACCATACCTATCTTCAGTCTGGTACCTATACCGTCTGCCTGACGATCAATGATGCGGCGGGCTGCACGGATACGTATTGTGATTCGGTAGTAATCAATTATCAAACGGGTTGTACCGCCAGTTTCACCTCCTATCCAGATACAACTCCGGGTAGTTGTGATGTATATTTCCAGGATTACTCGACTACCAGTTCAGGGATTACCTCCTGGAATTGGAACTTTGGGGATGGAAGTACTGGAAGCACTCAGTACCCGGTTCATACCTATGCGAGTAATGGCAACTATTCCGCAACCCTCACAATCGTAACTTCTACTGGTTGCACATCGACTACTACCCAAACTGTACAGGTTACCAATTGCGGAACGAGCAGCGGCTGTTCATCAGATTTTGTTGCTACGCCTACCGGCGCTCCCAATACCTATAGCTTTACCAATCTCGCTTCTGGATACAGTAGCTTTATGTGGTATTTCCATGATGGAACGACTTCTACTGCGACAAATCCTACCAAAACCTATGCAGGCCCAGGCTCCTATTTCGTAGCATTAATATTATTTGATGCGAATGCCCAGTTCTGCGACTCTACAGTTCAAGTTGTCTCCATAGCAGGAAATCCCAGCAATTGCCAGGCCTTATTTCAAATGTATCCCGATACTTCCGGCTATGTACAATTTCTCGACAGCAGCGCGAACGCAGTAAGCTGGAGCTGGGATTTTGGAGACGGCACAACCTCTACCAGTCAGCATCCCAACCATATCTATGCTAATCCAGGACCTTATTCTATCTGTTTAACCATTACAGATGGTGCTGGCTGTTCTGATACCTATTGTGATTCGTTATATTTCTCAGGACCTAGCGGCTGTGTTGCAGATTTTTCAGCCACTTCGCTCTCGACAGCCAATACGATTGCCTTTAGCAACCTGTCCTCTGGAGGAGTAAGCTATTATTGGTACCTCGGAGATGGAAATACCTCTACTCAAACCAACCCCACGCATACCTATGCATCGGGCGGGAGTTACATCGTGATCCTCCAGGTTCTGGATAGCAACGGTCAATTGTGTGATTCGACTTCCCAAACCATTACGGTAGGAACGGGACCCGGCAATTGCCAGGCAGGCTTCTATTCTTACCCTGATACAAGTGGGGGGATTCAATTCATCGACAGCAGTATCAGTGCAGTTACCTGGAGTTGGGACTTTGGAGATGGCAGTACTTCTACCAGCCAGTTTCCTTTCCACATTTACTCAAGCAGTGGGCCTTTCATTGCCTGCCTGACGATTACGGATGGTGCAAACTGCATATCGACCTATTGTGATTCGGTGTATATCAGCCCGAACAATGGTTGCAGTGCATTTTTCAATGCCTACAATGATACCAGCAACAGCATCGGCCTCGCCTATCAATTTGCCAGTAATGCAAGCGGCGGAGTTGCGCCTTACACCTATAGCTGGGACTTTGGAGATGGAAGTACCGGAACAGGGGCATACCCCGTCCATGTATATGGAAGCGCTGGAGCGTATCAGGCATGTCTGACAGTTACCGATGCCAATGGCTGCCAGGCAACTTATTGCCAGTGGGTTTCTGTGATGAATTCAAATCTGTTTTTCATCAGCGGGTTCACCTTCGCAGGCAATGGATATCCGCAAGACTATACCGTCTTCCTGATTACCTTTGATTCAACTACGAATTTACTGACAGCCATCGACTCCGTGAGTTTCTTCCTGCAGCCCGGTGATTCCAGCTATTACTCCTTCACTGTACCTGCCGGATACTACACCACAAAAGCTGCCCTCTTCCCTTCTGATCCGAATTACTGGAGCTATATCCCCACCTATTACGGAGACGAAATGATGTGGAGCAATGCGACCTTTACGCAGGTTAATTCCCATCAATATGGCTGGGACATTAATATGATTGCAGGAACAAACCCCGGAGGCCCTGGCTTTATCGGTGGAAACGTATTCGCCGGAGCCAACAAATCCAGTGATGGGGTAGCAGGTGCTGAAATCATTCTGCTGGACATGAATGACAATCCGATTGCCTACACTTATAGTGATGCAGATGGCGAATTTGGATTTGACAGTCTCGCCTATGGGACCTACAAAATCCACACAGAGGTGTTGGGCTTACCTACCACACCAGTGATTGTTACGATCAGTGCTACTAATCCTTCCGTTACCACAGTCGAAGTAGAGATTGGAGAAACTGCGGTTACGACCCGTATTGATCCCGGAACTTCCAACTTCTTCAATAAAGTCGGTAAGGCATATCCGAATCCGACCTATGACCGGGCGACCCTTGATCTTGAAACCAAGCAATTCGTAACCCTCAGCCTGAGGTTGCAAAATGCAGTAGGCCAAGTGGTCCAAACCCGTCAATATTCTCTCAGCCAGGGAAGCCATAGTCTGGAAATCAATCTCCAGGAACTCCCCGCTGGTATTTATCTCCTCAACCTGAGCGCCGATGGCCAGGAACAGGAGACGCAGAAACTTGTAAAATTTTGAGGTGTGTGCGAAAGGGGAGTTCCTTTGGAATTCCCCTTTCCGCTTTTTCATCTATAATGCGAATCGCTTTTGGAAAATCTGCCTATTTTGTCATGCTGAGCGCGTCATG
>CAYGTH010000034.1:15663-27741 GCA_964352745.1 uncultured Bacteroidia bacterium | reverse complement strand
TAGGGGTAGGGATGAGGGTAATGCGGGGCATAGCGAGAAAATGAGCTGCTAACATACAAAATGGTTGCCGGGGTGCCTATGATTTGCGATTATTTTCGCTTCACAAGCCCGGCAACCATTTTGAGGAGATGCTAATATGGCTAGAATTTCAAGACTTGCTTGAGGATTTTGGATTTTTCCCGGCTGCTGATGACTTCTTTGTCATTGCTCAGGATGATCTTGAATCTGTTTCCAAACCAAATGACAATTTCCTTGACATGCTTAAGCCCAATGATGCAGGAGCGATTGACGCGGAAAAACTGATCTGTAGGTAATTTGCGCTCAAATGTATCCAGGGTATGGTTGAGGAGGTATGATTTTTCTTTGGTGAATAATCGTACGCTGCGCTCTTCAACTTCGATACACACTACTTCGGTATAGTCAACCAGCTTGTAGCGGTCGCGCGTTGGAATAGGAACTTTATTGG
Organism: uncultured Bacteroidia bacterium; assembly: GCA_964352745.1. Lineage (GTDB taxonomy): Bacteria > Bacteroidota > Bacteroidia > J057 > J057 > CAYGTH01. Next base: position 27,275 of record CAYGTH010000034.1, on the reverse strand, counting down.
CAAATGGCGTTTTGATTTCTTCTGCCAGTTCTGACTTGAGAATCTCCGCAATTTTGTTCTTGTCAATATTGCTGGTTTGACTATCCGCTACCTTTTGGATGGCTGACCGCAGCCGATCTTCATTAAAAGGCTTGAGCAGGTAGTCCAATGCATTCAGTTCAAAAGCCTTGATTGCATGCTCGCTGTATGCGGTTGCAAATACGACCGAAGGCATTATGTCCAATTCAATATTTTCCGCTACTTCCAACCCGTTCATCCCCGGCATCTCTATATCTAAAAATACCAGATCAGGCTTGAGTTCATGAATGTGCTCCAGGGCATCAAAGCCATTCTCTGCTACATGAACGAGATCAACTTCATCTATCTTTTTTAAGAGCCGCTTCATCTTATTACGAGCGGGTAGCTCATCATCGGCAATCAGTACGCGCAGTTTGGACATGAGTATAAATTTTACAAAGTGTCTGTTGAGGTAAAAACGAAAAAAAAGGAACGTGTGCCAGGGTTTGTGTTTAGCGGCGGCAGGCACAACTATTCAAAGATCATGCCTTTCGGGGAAAGCAAAAGTACAAAATAGTCAATTATTAAGCCATCAATTCATTTCGGGAATCTCGACAATAGGTATCTTCAATCTAACATAGGTTCCAGAACCTGTATTCTCAAAGTAGAGGAGGTTCTTCATTTCATATATGTTTTCCAGTCGGGCAAGGGTATTACTCAGCCCGGTACTCTTCTGAATGCGTGTGAGGTCAATTCCAGGCCCATTATCATTCACTTCACAGACCATATAGTCATCTTCCCGGAATGCTTCAATCGATACGCGTCCTTGTCCTAATATTTTGGATACGCCATGTTTGATACAATTCTCGGTAAGGGTTTGTATAATGAATGCAGGAATTTGCACTTCTCTTACCTCTTTGGCAATGTCAATGTGAATATCCAGGCGATCCCCAAATCGGAACTTTTCGATATCCAGGTAGGTCGTTACCAATTGGAGCTCACTGGCCAGGCTTACAAAGTTTTGATTGGAAACCTTCAGGGTGTACCGGAAGATGAAGGCTAGTTTTTCAATCGCTTCCTCCGCCTCCTCCGGATCTCCATGAACCAGTTCTGTGATGGTATTCAGGGTGTTGAATAGAAAATGTGGATTGATTTGAGAGCGCAAAGCGGTCAGGTTGGCTTCATAGGTCTGCTGGATCAATTCTTTTTCCCGGTTGACCAGTTGCAGCACATTCAGGGTGAGCTGGGTTTGCTGGACCAGTTGAGAAATGAGCTCCAGGTCTAAGAGGTTGTACACGCCTCGCTTCTTGCGGCCGAGCATCAGGAGGGCATACCCTTCGTCATTGACCGTAATAGGAGACATGAGGGTGTAGGCAGACTTTTGAACAACTTTTTCCAGATCATCTTTCAGTTTGAAAGAGGCGATCTCTTTGCTCTTGGACCAGATGGTATTCTGGCCTGTCAACTGGCGATAGATGCGCTCTTGTGCTTCATTGTCCTCGCTGACATCTCCTTCTTGTGCATCACCTTTCCACCACAGATGCACCGTTTCAGTTCCAAAGTATTCGGATAGCTGCTCTACCAGATCCTTGCGTAAAATCCGGGAAGAGGTGTATTGTGGAATCTGGGCAATGAATGACTTGAATCGCGTTCGTTTTTCTTGCTGCGAGGTGACAAAGTATTTCCGGAATTTATTCTCATTCGCCAGATACAGCAACCATAAAATAGCCATTGCAAACAGAAAGGTGATAAACTCGAGAATTCGCTGGTAGGGATTGTTTGTCAGGATATAGCTGAACAATTGGCCAATCACCAAGTATATCAAAATACTGACGACGAGGATGATCAGGTACTGAATCGTGCGAGTCAGTACGACACTTACTTTACCAAACTGTAATTGGAGGAAGGTCGCATTGACCAGTGGGAAGAAGAGCATCAGGTTCAGTAAGAACAGAGCATGCTCGCTGTGAAACGGGGCGCTTTTCACCCCCAGGCTGTAATACCAAATCCCAAAGATCGAAAGGAGGGAGACAACGCCAATTCCAATAAAGGAACGCTTGGATTGTTTATTCCAATTGGCTGCAATGTAGAGACCGACTGCTGCGACAATATGAATAAAGAAGAACAAAAAGGTGTACTTCTCAATCAGGTCATGATAAACCTTAAGTTTTTGCTGAAGGAAGATGATGTCGTAATACCGAGATAGCAAATAGAATGCGGTAGCGAGAGAGGGGAGGGCAAAATAGAGCTTGCCGGAGCCTGATTTATGGTAGAAATAGTAGATCGCATACACAAACAGCATCGTGGGATATACAAAAATGTAAATCTTTTCGACGCCGGTTTGAGTGAGGTCGCTTTCCACAATCAGGTACACATTGTGAATTACCTGTGTCAGGAAGAAAATCAAACCAGAAACTACCAATCCTAACAGGGAGAGGTTTTCCCGCCAGTTACTCCGCATAATAGGCAAGAGAATTGCCAGCATGATAAGTGCCGCAATCGCGCCAATTCCGACGCCCCATAGCATGATTTGCCAGTAGATGCCATATTCATTAAAAGCAAATCCTAGTCGGAAACCATTTCTAACAAAAGGAGTGAGGGTAGCAGTGCTGAGTGAATTGGGATTGGTTCGTTCAGTAATGAAGATAAGGACCTCGCCAGGGGGTTTTGCAGATATAATATTATCTACCGTTTCGGCATTGCGAATTTCATTGTAGCGAATCTTGCGCAACCTGTCTCCCGGCTGTATGTCATTGGGTTCGGTGGGTTTATAGGTCCGAAGGGGGTGTACATCGGTAGCGATTACTCCTTTCTTTCCGGTTGATTGCCACTCGGTATATCGCCAGGTAATCCAGTCATTGCCTTCAAATTCGGAATCAACCTCTGCGTCGGCATTGAGTTGCGAAATATTGGCGCTTTCGAGGTAGAAGAAATATGCGAGTAGAATGAGTCCGAGGAAAAATATCCCCAGCAGTATATGCCATACCCAACTTCTGTTAGTCATGAAGCTTTTTAAATTATCCAGATGAAAGTAGTACAATTCAGCGAAACTGCAAAGGAACGCTGTTGGATTGGGAAAAGCTGCGTGGCCAATAGCGCCTTACAGATGTGGGATTGTTTATGTAGGGGTAAAAAAAAACTAGGGGACTCAAACGCATTGCGTGAATCAACCCTAGCCCTTGCTCTTGTAATCCAGGATTATCGCCCTTTCATGATACAAGTATAATACACGATTGAGAGATTGGTGCATAGTTGTGCGTGAATGGTTTGATTCTTTACATGAGCTGTCAATTTCAATGCGTGAATGGGGCTATTTTGGAGAGTATAAAAATGTAAGTTTTGTGTTTTTTATTGATAATTAGGCAGGGGGTATTTTTTTTATCATAAATAACTGATAGTAAGTATTTTAGATAAAATAAAATAGCCAAAAATCGACCGATTTTCCGTAGTAGATCGATCAATTTTTGGCAAAAATGATAAATTAAATGGGTAAGTATTTTATTTATCTATATAATGTATTTTTTGGTAATATGTTTATTTTTATGTAAGGGAATAACAGCGTCATTATTATCTGGTGTCTGTTATTCGCGCTCATTCTCATGTAGGATTGATGCCTATATCAGAATACATGACAGAAATAAACAAATAATGTGCCAGTATAAATACAGGACATTCAGGGGGGAAAAGGAATGCAGAATAGGGACTTACCGGATGCCTATCCGATTTAAAAAGGCATGGTAGATTTTTGCATAAGCATTATGCTCCTGCAGGGTTTTGGAGAAATGATGATACCCTGAGGTATCTGCACGGGCGCAAAAAAACCAGTAATCATGTCTTTCCCCATTGAGGACGGCATCAATAGAGGGGATAGAAGGGGTGCAAATAGGTCCGGGAGGGATGCCGGGATATTTGTAGGTATTATAAGGGGAGTCAAATTCGAGGTGAGAATCCAGGACCCGTTTTATGGCAAAATCCTTGAGTGCAAACTTGACTGTGGGGTCAGCTTCAAGCGGCCATTTTTGACGTACCCGATTCAGATATACCCCCGCAATTCGGGCTTTTTCATCATTTTTATTACTTTCCTCCTCGATAATGGAGGCAAGTGTCATGACCTCAAGGCGATTCAGGCCCCATTTTTTACGGAGTTCATTTCGGTCATTTTGGTCCCAAAAGTTCTTGTATTCCTTGTGCATGCGCTCAAAAAACTTCTCAGGACTGATATGCCAATGAATCTCATAGGTGTTGGGAATAAAAACCGTGATAGCAGTCTCTGGGTCCAAATTGCTGTATTTTTGGAGAAATTCCGCATTTGTCAATACGTGTAGCAATTCAGATTTGCCAAAGGCGAAATGTTGAGAGGCATGTTCGGCAACCTCTTCCATTGTACGAAACTTGACAAAGGTATATCGAATCGGCTCACGTTTTCCTGACCGGAGCAAAGACACCAATTCCCGATTGCTCATGCCGTCTTTGATCACATAGCGACCTGGATATACATGGCTGGGATAGTTCATTCGCTCGGCTACCCAATGAAATCCTTCTGGATTGGCGATCATTTTCTCGGAGAGTAGTTTGTCCCCCACATCCGTATAGCCCATGCCGGGTTCTATATAGAATTCTGTTGATTCCCCCTCATCCAGGCTGATACTCGGAGCAAATACCATCTTGTAGCGAGGGTACACAAACATAATTCCGATTAAAAAACCACCGACCAATATCCAGGGAATGTATTTTCGCATGAGAGATTCTATTATATACGGAGTAAAAATACAGGATTTTAGTAAAATTGCGATAGATATTCATGGATTAGAACGGACTGGCAGGAAATTCGTGTATATAATATTCGAAGATATACGGAGGGATAATTTACCAATGATGATATTTCACAAAATAATGTTTATTTTGACATTGGACAGTTGGTCCTCGGATAATTCCTGTCCATTTCCCAAACGCCTGAAATCTACTGTTAAAGCATGATTAATCATACCCCCAAGCGACCCTTGCCTGTACTTGCTCTCTTATATATAAGTTCTTTTGTATGGCTTACACAGCCTGCAGGGCTTGTTGCTCAAGCCTATTCAAATGAAGTGCCTGACATCCAATGTGCTTATGTGGAGGCAGAACTTACCTCGATTTTTATGAATCGTCATCCCAGTCTGAACGTAGATGAAGAGGTTGTGGAGTTATTGTTTACAAATTGTGCAACACCGACTCCCAAATCCCGGTTGATCTATTCATATATCCGATCTGCCAATTCTTTTCTGGAATATGACGGGACTAATTCCGGTCAACTTGAGGAGAGTATGGTGTATTACCGGAAAATATCGCGGGATCGCATCTACCTCGACAGGATTGCTGCTACCGATTTGGCATTTGTTCAATTGTATGAATCTCATTTTGCAAGATTGGCAGAAGACCTTGAGCCAAGATATGTTGAATCCATCGCTGCTAACCCCTCACCCTCTGTTGCCTATGGCACTTCACGAGGAATGGACAATCCTTCTTATACGTACCGTAGCCAGGTAGCTCAAAACTACCCTCCCGTAGGCAATTATCGGGGGCAATCTGATGAAGAACCGCTACGCGTATATAGCCAGAGCGGTAGCGCCCTCAATCAGACCGGCCGATTCAGATCAGCGGAAGCTCCCCAGACACCCCAAACCCGGGCAGAATCCTATACTAATTTTCTCCTGTCTGCATCGGAAGATGCCGATAATCTGTATGATTTCTATTCAGGCACAAAGTACTAACCCTCGTTTGGATAGGATATCCACAGGGCCTTTGGAGAATGACCAGGTTTTTTTGCCCCTTATCTCACTCAGCGGGGATCAGTTGGGAATAATAAAAGGGGGATTTGGGTGTGAAGGACCAGCTCTTTAGAAAAGCTTTTCCCCAGCAATCGTTCGAAGATCCCTTTTCTGTGTGTTAGGATTACGGTTATCGCCACATCTGTATCCTGGATGAATTGATTGAGTCCGGCTTGGATATCTGGATGGTTGAAACTGAAGAACCGTAACAAATGCCAGTGCGATTTGTGGTTATAGATACTCTCGATGAATTTAAATTCCATCTGATACCAGGGTTTCTGCGATGCTTCGACATGGACACAAGATATATGCGCCCCAAGGGAACTTGCGAATTCAAGCAGAACATCCATTACAGAAAGATCTTCTGCCTCAAAGGTGGTAGCATACATCAGGTGTCGAATAGGCCGAAAAGTGCATGCATCTGGAATGGCTAATACGGGTGCAAAGGATCGCTGGATAACTGCCGCAGTGATACTGCCAAATACATTTTCAGCCTCGCTGCCTGCTCCCCGGGTGCCCATGATGATCAAATCCACTTCCGGGAGATGAGATAAGCGAACAATTTCTGTAACCGGGTCTCCGGGTTCGATAAGTAGCTGTACAGGAATTTGTTTCCCCAGCCGCAATTGGGCCTCCTGTTGGTAGCTTTCAAACCGTTGGAGGGCATCTTCAACCCGTTCCGCGTCTAGCACATCTGTTACGGGAGGGACTGCATAGTTCCATTCCAATGGAAACTTAGGATAGATATATGCCAGGGTAATTCTGGCTTCCAGCGCCTCCGCGAGGTGCAGGGCATATTCAAAGGCATGATGTGCAGTCTCTGAAAAATCGGTTGGGAGCAGTATGTTTTTCATGAGGAGTAATGAGTCAGTCTATTTAGCCCTTAATGTAAGCTCCTCTATTTATGGTGAAAAGGAGGAGAATCAGGACCGGACGTGATTTATCTCATGTACTACCCGGAAAGGCTGCGGTCTAATTCCAGGCAAGCTGACTGCGTGTCTGCCAATAGCTGGCAGCGGGTTCTGCTAATGTGGAAAGTTGTTCAGCCGCCTGACTATCCCATTCAACAGCTATTGCCTTCAGGTTGGAAGCGAGGTGGGTTTCTGTTGCGGCGCCGCTGAGTACTACATCCGCCCAGGGCTGCGCAAGTACTGCTGCAAGAGCAAGTGCATCCAGGGAGGTTTTGAGGCGGTTGGCCTCCTGCTGAAGAATCATTCGGTTAGATTGGAAATCAGGCTGGTCATTTCTGGAAGTTAATCGTCCATTTGCCAGGGCTTCTTTGATAATGATTCCCATTCCCGATTGGCGAGCAGCAGCCAACATCGGACCCGCAGAGGGTTCCAGAATATTCCAGGTAGCCTGCACCGCATCAAAGAGGGGCTGGCCATCGATCCGAACCTCCATCGCTTTCTCCAATACAGATGCCTGCTCAGTACCGCTCAGGCTCAGGCCAATCAGAATCTGATGGCGGGATTTGAGCTGGGCCAATTCAGCAAGTACAGCCGCATTGATCAATACGCCACTTGCCAGCGTTGCCGAATGAATTTGATACAGGCCCAGTCGTTGACCCATGAGGGCCTGGCTTTCCTGCCATTGCCGTTGAAGCACGGGGAGACTATGCTCTTTTATTTCGTGCTGCGCAGCTTCAATTTGCCAATCGGCTGTATAGGTATAGCCCCATTTGGAGCCTACACTTACTGTTTTCCGGGATAGGTTGCGCTCCGCAAGCCATTCAGCTAAAAAAGCCTCACCTTTTCCATAAGAACGAGCGGTGTCAAAATACCGGACTCCTTCTTTATAGGCAAAATTCAGTACCTGATGTGCCCGGGATTTCATTGCTGAAATGTCATGTCCCTTGGAAATATCCTGATGATGACCCAGGTTGATGTAGCCGGGACGGCCGAGTGCCGCCATCCCGAGCCCGATGGGCGAAACGAGAAATGAAGTAGAACCTAGTGGTCGGAGTTGCATGAACCTTGATTATTCCATTTGCCGAATCAGCGAGATATTTATTTTTTCTATTTCAGAAAGACGACCCGAGACAACTTGTAGATCCTTGGTTTTTGACAACTTCCGATACCAGGACTGCTTCTGAAAGTATTTGCGCAGGTCACGAGAACGAAAAGCATAGCCATGTCTGGCGAAAATTTCATTCCGCATAAATCTAAGTTTTTTTGAACTGTATCCTGTCAACTCAGATTTCTTCAGGATTCGTTGGGCAGTGATGGGGAATCTGCCGGGAACGGGTCCAATACCTGCTGTATCGAGAGCGGTAATATGACCTACAGGTTGGGGCGCTTCGACTTCAACGAGTGGAGGAGCCTTGGCATCTTTCCAAACACGTCTGGCAGTTGCATAGTGTTTTTTCCAGTACGTATCAGAGAGTTTCGATTTCATTACGCCACGCGAACTGGAAGTATGGATAAACAAGACTTCCCCTGCGCGGGTTTCTATGACCAGTCCTACATGGAATATGCGTCCATTTTGGGCAAAAAATACGAGGTCCCCACGCTGGAGTTTGGCACGTTTTACGGCTTGGCCGATCTGAGCCTGGTCGCGGGATACACGAGGGAGGGTATAGTCAACCGCTAAAAAACTGCGGTACATCAAGCCTGAACAATCGATCCCCGAGCGGTTGGTGCCGCCCATACGATGCGGAGTTCCCAAATAGGATTCTGCCGTTTTTATGACGGTTTTTATTGCGTTTGAACTAGGGGGATTATCAGCTTTGGCAGGGATTGCGGCCATCCATAATGCTGCGAAGAGAGGCAGCCAGAGTCGAAATATGCCTGAAGATGGAATGTTAGGGAAATTCATCAGTAACAGGTATTAAACAAAGAGGTAAAAAAAATGAACGTACACTCACTTTGCCAAAAACCAGGCCAGAGTATTAAAAAAAGACCAGATGTTCACCTGAAATGAGCAGGTGTGTATGAAAACCACAAAACCGTAAAGGGGACTCCATATTCGTGTCAGGAGAAAGTGCTGAGGGCTTCAGCTAGCCGAGGATGTCGGAATATATATCCACTTTCCTGAATTTTGGCAGCGCTTACTTTTTGCCCGCCTGTAAAGAGAACGGATTGTTCCCCCATGGCGAGTTTGAGGACAAACTCCGGTACGACAAACGGATCTATCCTACCCAGAGATTTGGCGAGTTCGGATGAAAAGGTGGCCTGATCGACGGTCTCAGGTGCTACGAGATTGATGGGCCCGGATACATCGGGTTGCTGAATACTGTGCTGAATGATCCCCACAATATCTTCAATGTGAATCCAGGGAAATCCTTGTTTTCCACTCCCAAAACGGCCTCCAAGGTAGGTTTTATAGATGGGTAGCATTTGCTGGAGTGCGCCTCCGTCTTTTCCTAAAACGATTCCAATTCGTAGCAACACCGTCCTGCAATTGGCACCGGCTGCAGCTTGCTCCCATGCGGCACATACTTGTGCAGGGAAATCTGCGCCAGCAGGGCTCGATTCAGTATGTACAGCTGTGCTGTCGGAACCATAATAACCTACGGCAGTGGCTGACAAAAATACCTTCGGCGGATTGGGGGCTGAATTGATATAGGATACGCAGGCCTGAGTAGCTTTTTGACGACTGTCCAGAATAGATTTTTTTCTTGAATCTGTCCACCTGGGCCCGGCAATGCTGGTACCCGCCAGGTTGATGATGGCATCATAAGACTGGTCTGTGGGGGGGATTTTAGTCCCATCCCACTGTTGGTACATAAGTCCTGCCCGGGTGGATGCGCGATCTCCTCGTGTCAGGATCGTTACCGTATCCCCCGCCGCTGTAAATGTGTCGACCAAATGACCGCCTATAAATCCGGTTCCGCCTGTAATCAGAATGTGCATATATGAGTTGTTTCGATATCGGAAAATCAGCTACTTCGTACATAGAACCCTATAGGCGCTAAAAAGTTGTTAGGAAGCCCTGATTTCAGATTCGATTCCATCAGGAAAATAACAGATGCTATACAACCCATGCCTGAGTTTTGTAATTTGCAGCCTTAATCGATCAAATCAAAAACCTGCACATGCTTCTGAGCCCCGGCCCGGTCCCGGTTCCTGAATTTGTCATGCGGGCAATTGCCCAACCCGTTATGCACCACAGAGGACCTGCTTTTGCACCTCTGATGGAAAACCTGCGCCACGGTCTTCGGTATTTATTTCAAACAGAGGCTGATACCTGTTTGATGTGTGGAAGTGGAACGATAGGGGTGGAAACAGCGATGTATAGCCTCTTTCAGCCCGCAGATCGCGTATTGGTGCTCAATTTTGGGAAATTCAGTGAGAGGTGGGTCGATTATGGTAAGCTGATCGGGCTGGACATTGTCAACCTGCCCTGTAAATGGGGGAAGCATCCTACGCTCGAAGATGTGTTGGAGGTTGCAGCGCCTTATCCGGATTTGAATGGGGTGGTTCTGACGCATTGCGAAACCTCAACAGGAGCTTGTATTGATGTGGAGGAAATGGCTTTTGCCTTCAAACAAAAATATCCGGAAGCCTTATTGGTGGTGGATGGAATTTCGACGATTGGCGCGATGCCATTTTATATGGATGATTGGCAGATAGACTGCGCAGTAGTTGCTTCTCAAAAGGCACTCATGAATCCAGCGGGAACAGTGGCTTTTGCGATGAGTGAATTGGGACAAAGCCGACTGCGGCCTACCCATCCTGCTGACTCAAGAAATCTACATAACTACCTCCGACTTGCCAATCAGAATAGTTTCCCTTATACCCCGCCTGTCCAGTTGTTTTATGGGTGGAAAGCAGTATTGGATCATGTCAGGAAGAAAGGGCTGCCCGAAGTCTGGAACCAGGCACACCAGTCCGCTCAGACTTTTCGGGCTGGGATCGCCGAACTGAATGGGGCAGGATTTGCAGATGCACCCTCTGATTCGATGACAGCTTTTTGTTTTGATCAGATAGACCATGAGACTATCCGAAAACAATTGCTGGAACAACATGGTATATTGTTAGCGGCCGGGCAGGGCGCACTCAAGGGAAAGATTATGCGGATTGCTCACATGGGAGAAGCAAACGAGCAAGTGATGATACACGTATTAGAAAAACTAAAGGAAGTGCTCAAGCAGTTTGGCTAGCGAAGGCGAAGGACTTTTTCCTGTTCCTGGATGAAGTTCTCGATCAGGCTGATCGCATCCGGAGCCGGCTCATTGTGAGTGAGTTTTTCCAATTGAAGCGATTCAACCATGGACCGGAGCATCGCATCCAGCGTCATTTCACGGAGATACTTTTTATAACGCATCAATATCCAAAACTCCAGCGTTGTCTCGATCCGCTCCATAAATGATTTGGGAAACAAAGCAGAGAAAAAACCAAAAATATGCCCCAAAATATAAAAGTAGCGCGCATACCAAGCAGGACTCACCCCACGTTTTCTAAGGAGATCCCTCAAAAAAGCCGAATGGTGTGCTTTGCGTTCACGCAAATTCCGGATCTTGTCCTCGTCAATGCCAAACTGGCGATACCAGCCTAACCGCATCGTCTCCCGGGCATGTAAATCGCGTATGAAAAATTCAGTACGCTTTTTGATATCTATTTCTGAGGGCATAATGTATCGTGAAGGGCTATTGCCGTAAGTTACGTATGTTCTGGATATATTGAAAGTATCAAACAAACAGTTTCTACTATAACTCATTCTGATCCCTTAGGGTTTCCAGATGAGTCACAAAAGATTAACCAAACCGCTTTTGCTCATAAATTACCGAGCTATGAACCGACTACTGAGCCTCTTTTTTCTGACATGTGTACTCTCTTTGGCTGGATATTCTCAGGTGAATAATCC
>CAYGTH010000034.1:0-15563 GCA_964352745.1 uncultured Bacteroidia bacterium | reverse complement strand
TCTTTTTTCTGACATGTGTACTCTCTTTGGCTGGATATTCTCAGGTGAATAATCCTTACCAATCATATTTTGATGAAGCCTACCGCGCATACCCCGGTATTCCGGAAGGAGTGCTGGAAGCAATTGCCTTTACCAATACCCGTTTTCATCACCTGGAAGCAAAGCCAAGTTGCCAGGAGTTGCCACAGTATTATGGCGTAATGGGGCTCGTAGCAGATGGGAAAGGTTATTTCCAAAATAGCCTTCAAAAAGTCGCGCAGCTTTCCGGATATTCGGAGGCAGACATCAAGCGCGATCCCCGGACCAATATTATCGCGTATGCTGCCGCTTATCACTCACTTCAGCAGTCAAAAAATGTCTCCCGATCTGCGGAAGGTCAAAGGCCCGTATTAGCTGAATTGAGCGAGATTCCGGATGACAACAGTGCGCATAATACCTTTGCGATGGATCAGCAGTTCTATTCTGTCTTGAAAGAACTTGAAAATCCGAATAGCAGTATCCAAAAACGGACCCGACAGGTATTTGACTACAACCGTATCTTTGGTCGGCAGAATTTTGAGATTCTCAGTGCGCCCGCTATTCGGGTTTCGAGCAACCGAATCAATGGACCTGCTAACCGATCCGTATTGGCTGCCAATGGAGAAGCTGCGCCTACCTGTACTGACAATAAGGATAAAACGGACTACGCATCTGCTGTATGGGTTGCTGCGAATACACGAAACTATGGCTCCCGAAACGGAGAACAGGTCGAATTGATTACCATCCATACCATTCAGGGATCCTATGCCTCGGCTATTTCCTGGTTCAAAAACCCCAATGCCCGTGTTTCCACACACTACGTAATCCGTTCGTTTGATGGGCAGGTTACGCAGATGGTTTGTGAAGACGATAAAGCATTTCATGTGCGGAGGGATAATGCGACTACGATTGGGATCGAGCATGAAGGCTTCATTGACGAAGGACTTTCCTGGTACACGCCGGCTATGTATGAGAGTTCGGCCCGGTTGGTGCGAAATATTGCCGATCGTTATGGAATTAACCTGCTCAAGACCTATGGAGGCCCACCCACTTCGGGCGTAAAAACCCTGACCAATACCTGCTATCTGGTCAAGGGGCATCAGCATTTTCGGGAGAATAACCATATTGATCCGGGACCTTTTTGGGATTGGGATCGATACTATCGTTTGATTAATGAAGATCCGGAGCCGATTGTATTGTCGGATCGGAAAGGGGAGTTTTTTGATGCAGGAAATGACGGCGGTAATTATGGCGATTTGCAGCGGGTTACCTATCTCATTCAGCCAAAAAATGCAACAGAGGTCGTGCTCAAATTTAAAGAATGGGAATTGGAAGGGAGTGCTGAAACGCCCTATGATTATCTCGATATATATGACGGAACCAATAATGATGGGAAATACCTCGGCCGATTTACAGGAACAACCAAGCCTGCGGATTTGGTATGTAAAACAGGAGCTGCTTTTCTGGAATTTCGCTCCGATTGTCGGGTGAATAAAAAGGGCTGGCACATTGAATACAGCTCTTCTCGTAAGACCGCAGATTGTAGTTCGCCGGAAGGGATGTTGAGTAGTAACCTGTTTCCGACAGGTGCGACCATTAGTTGGGATGCGGTTTCGGGAGCAAGTGAGTATCTGGTTTATCTTCGTCGGAAAAACCTCGAAACGAAATGGACGCTGTACAAAACGAAAAATACGTTTATTACCGCAACCGGACTGGGAGCAAATGGATTGTATCAATACCAATTGCAAGCCGTCTGTGGAAGTGATACTTCCGGACTGGTCGGTAACAATTTCATTACCCCTGCCGTCAGTCGTATGGGGGCGCCACAAGTCTATACCATTCGGCTCAATCAGGGAAGATTTGGTGATTCGGGAGGCGGAACCGCTGGCTATTTGAATGAAGAAGCCTATTTATACACGATTTTGCCGCCAAATGGTGGGCAGGTAGAGTTGAGGTTTACCGAGTTTGATACAGAAGAAGGAGAGGATTTCCTGACTATTTATGATGGAACCAGTGACAACGATCGTCTATTGGGCTCATTCTCAGGTCAGGAAATTCCACCTGTAATTCGATCCTCCGGTGGAGCTATGACGCTGCGATTTATTTCTGATGCACGCATTGGTGGCAAAGGCTGGAAAGCGAGCTGGCGAACCATTGGTGGCAGTGCGACGCCCCCAATTACTTCGAACCCTACGAATCCAGGCGGAACCTCAAATCCCGGCGGGAATACACCAGAACCGCCTGCGAGTGATTTGGTTGCTGAATTATCCTTTGGGAACGCTGCACCCGAAACCGAGGCGGAACTGCGTGGGCCTTATACTAGCTCTTTTCTGATGAGTTTTGCCGATCAGGATAAGAGCGGGCGCGGCCTGGCCAATCAATTTTTCGGACTGGCGCAGGAGACGGACGCAGGTTGGTGGGCCAATACCGATAAGGGCTTTTTTTACGATGACTTTGACTCGGGGCTGTATCCGGAGTGGAAGCGGGTAACCGGAGATTGGCAAGTATCAGGAGGACGCTTGATCCAGCGGGATGAGCAAGCGACGAATTCAAACCTCTATGCACCCTTGACGCAGAATCGGAATGATACCTATATCTATCATTGGGTAGCCAGGATGGAAGGTGCGGGAAACAACCAGCGTTCGGGGCTGCATTTCTTTTGTAGCGAGCCTGCCCGCTCCAATCGGGGTAACTCCTACTTCATCTGGGCCCGAGATGCCCAGAGCGGAGATCGGGTGGAAATTTATAAGGTCACAAACAATGCATTTGCCATGAAGGCAAGTAAGCCTTTTACTTTCGATAGCGGGAAAGCCTACGATTTTAAAACCATTTACAATCCTAAAAAGGGCCGAATCGAGGTCTATTTGAATAATCGTTTTCTCCTTTCCTGGGTAGATAGTAATCCCCTGAGTACGGGTAAGGCGATTTCCTTGCGTACAGGGAGTTCGGTTACTTCATTTGATCAGATTCGGGTCTATCATGCCCGCAAATCTACTGTGCAAATCGGGGTGGGAGCCAATACGAATGAAGAGTTATTCTCCCCAGGATTTAAGGGGCGGTCTTCAGCTTTTCGGGCTTTGTCTCTGGTAGTGGATCGGAATATTCGTTGGTCTCGCGTGAATACGCAGTCCGGTCAGCTTGCAGGAGGTAGTTCTTCAACTCCTCCCATCTCCGGTACGCCCGGAGGCGAACGTCCGGACCCTGAAATAGGACCCGGAACAACCCCCATTTCCGCCAATAGCCTGCTTGCACCTTCGTATTCTCGGGACTTTACCCTCGATCTCAGCAGGCCGGGTATGTCTCGGGCATTCTATTTGGTCGGGGGGTATGATGGCCGAAACTGGGAGGCAAATACACGTGCGGGTTTGCTTCTGGATGATTTTGACGAGAGCCAGGTTAACAGGAGCTGGGTAGCTGCCGTGGGAGAGTGGGGCAACCGCAATGGCGTATTACAACAAAGCAATAGTAGCGCAACGAATGCCAATTTGTATATGCCGATCGACCAATCACAAGGAGAAGTTTATCTGTATCACTGGCGTGCAAAAGTCCTCAGCCGAGGCGATAACAAACGCTTTGGAATTCACTTTTTTGCCAGTAATGGGGAGGAAACGAATCGGGGTGATTCCTATATGGTTTGGTTTAGGAGTCATGATACCAAAAGCGATAACCTGGAATTGTACCGATCATCAGGAAATGCGCTTTCCCGGATTCTGGTAGAGCGACCTGTAGCTATTCAAGCTGAAAAATGGGTGGATTGCAAAGTCGTATATGCGCCTGAGTCGGGTTTGATTGAGGTTTATATGGATGACAAGCTGATTATGGACTGGCGGGACCCACAGGGAGGCCTCCGGTTTGGTCGCTTTGTATCTCTGCGGACCGGAAGTAGTCAGGTACAATTTGATGATTTTCGGGTATACAAACTGGCGCGAGATAACCGCCTTGCAGTAGGAATTGGAAAAAATGATCGGGATCTGGCTCAATTCAAAAGCATCGGGACACATGCCGCAATGCGATTATATACATTGTATCAGGATAGCAGAGGGCGGTGGTCAGATGTGCGCCTCGAAGAAGCGAGGATAGAGTAGGGCACTATACGAGTCCGAGTGGTTCCAGTTCGCCCATACCCTCACGCAAAATTTCTATATCTTCCTCACCGCGGCTGATGTCGATCACCGTGGAGGGAAGGTAATTCCCATACCCATCGGATAGCATCAGATCAACTTTAGATTGGTATCGATCCCATATTTTATCGGGGTCGCAGCCTACATCGAGGTCGTCCTCGTCATGTTCCACACTCATGGAAGCAATCGGATTCCCCAGGTATTCGATGAGCATCAGGGGGACATTATGACTGGGAATCCTGACCCCTACGGTTTTGCGGGTTTGGAAGTGGCGGGGCACCATGCGGGAGGCTTCCAGGATAAAGGTGTACGGCCCAGGAAAGGCACGACGCATGAGCTTGAAAAGAGGGGTGGAAAGGTGGAGGGAGTATTCCCCTACTGATTTCATATCTGCACACAAGCAGGAATACATGGCCTTTTTGGGGTCCAGTCCTTTAATTCTACACAGTTTTTCGACCGCTTTTTTGTGTTGGATATCGCAACCAATTGCATAGAAGGTGTCGGTCGGATAAATGATGACCCCTCCTTTCTTAAGCAGTTTGACTGCTTCCAGAATCAAATCAATTTGCGGGGTTTCGGGGTTGATGCGGCGCAACACAGAGTTCGGGATTATAGGTAAAAAACAATCATTCAGCCACCTATCTGTCCAAGGTAACTTATTATTATCGAATGCTTATCCTAATGCTTCTATTGCTGCTTCTAAATCTTTCCGGAGTTGCTTCAGTCCCTCTTCGTGGTTATTGTTGTACAGCAATTGGGGGAAGTTGGCAAAATCTTTAGGGATATCACGATCATGTTGGCTGATGATGATAATGTCTTTTCCCAAAGTCTGGGCAATGCCGAGTTTGAAAAATACATCCGGCTGCTTATACGTGAGATCCGCAATGAATAAAGCCGACTCATTGATGAGTTTCCAGTTGTGGGAAAGAGCGTTAGTTGCGAAGAGCCCTTCTGCGCGAATCGCTGTTAAGTTGGCCCCCTTTAAGATATCCTCAAGCTCTTCCCAAAGTGGATCAGACCAGTAAGCATCCAGGGGCATACTTACACTGCATTGTTGGAGTTTTATTTCGAATGGATGGACACCGAAGATGGGTTTAACCATCATATGACTCGGAGAGGTATCCGCTTCAGGAGTCAGGTCTGTTAGAATTAATTCCTTAATCAGGTCAGTATGACTGGAAAAAATGTCAACTTCTGCATTGGGGCCGGTAATATCCTCTTTGTATAGGAGTTTGATATCGACGAGTTCCCCATCACTCGTACTGGCATCTAGCGAGATAACCTGTATCTGGTTTTGTTTTTTGCCAATGAATCGCTTGAGGCCAGAAATTCCAATATCTACATAAGGCTCGCCATCCAGCGTCGTAAGGTTGACGGAAAAGGGAGCACCATTCATGTATTGGGACGAAATCTTAAGCAGGAGTTTTTCGAGTTTCGCCGGGCTGATATCCCGGTTGAAAAAGAAGGACTCCCGAAATGAACTCACCTGGATGGGAGCTTCGCTATCTATGGGTTCCTGCTGGAATTTGTCAATTGAGATGTCAATCGAATCAACAGGTTTCTTTGGCGATTTTACAGGAGCTTTTCCCTTAGGCTTTACCACCGGTTCAGGGGCTGGTACGGGTTTCTCTGGCTCTGGTTCTGGCTCCGGACGGGGCGTCCAGATTCCATAAATCATTTCTTCTATTTGCTCATTGAGGGAATAGTCGCCCGTTGCGATTACAAACTGTCCGCGTGCCCGAATCCCATTTTTTTCAAAATAGAGATTGATACTCACGCCTTTTCCCTGCTGTGTACTGGAGGAAGTGCTTAATGATTTTAATTTCCCGGTGTGCTCCTGACACAATTCCCGTACTTCTGCATACTCCAGCCCATAAAAACTCTGGCTATCCTGAGTCGTCATATACGAACTAAAGGGAGAATCGTCAAGGAAGGTCGTCGCAATCTGTTGGAGACGCTCAATCAGGATGTCGATCGTGATTTGATCGCCATATCTGAAATTGCCATATCGGGGCGGAGTCATTGCCATAATTGAACACAGAAAGATAGACCCCTAAGTTACGAAATGGCGGGGTTTTTCCTGCTGCATAAACCGGAATTCTTACGCCAGGCCGATTCTTTTATAGATCAGAGATTTTACTTCCTCCTGAATAGTTGCATCTCCCCAGTTCATGCTGAGGTTTCCGGTCAGAATGCCGGGCTGTTCTTCCTGGATCATTAGACTCATGGTTTGGCCCGTAAGGCTACGGGTGATGCCGACTGAGAGCACATCCAATTGCTCGCTATGATGGTTAGCAACCCGTTCCAGTTGATATAAGCTTAGACCGGTATAATTGTCTCCTTGCTGGGTCGAGAGAAAGGCAACGGGCGGAATTTTGAGCAAATAATCCATGGAGATATCATGGACAAGTCTGACAATCGTATCAACGGAAAAGGTTTCTGATTCCAGCGTAAACTGTGCTTTGAGGGCAGGTACATGGGCTGTGTGAGGCGGTACAGAAAGGAATTCCTGCACCAGGGAAAGGATGCCATCCGGCTCCAGGGAAGAGAGGGATATTTCTCCATTCGGGCCTGTGTGAAGGGGATGAAAAGAGAGCATGAGGTCAATCCACTGGCCGTCATTAGTTGAGACATCCAAAAAGAGCGTGAAGAGGGCATGGCGCCGATTGCGGAACATATACCTGAGTTCCTGGCTGTCTATGCTGAAATAGTAGTCTCCATCGGTCGTTTCCAGTTGAGCATGGAAGGGAGTATCATTGAGGTACCGAATGGAAAGTTGCTCGATGAATGCCAGTAAATGCTCTATCGGTATGTTTTTGTCAAAATGGAAAGTGTCAGCCAGATTGAAAGTGGGCCGAGAATGATCAAAGCCGGAGTAGTCATGTGCCCAATCCATATCTGCCTGGACCTCTTTTTCCTGCGAATCCCACTTGTGAATGGACTTCTCTGACTCGATATGAGTTGGGACAGGATGGCCCGGTACCCAATCTCCCAGGATCATATCCCGAATCGCACGGTTTTGGGCATTGCCACCGGATGCGATGACGTAATTCCCTCTGCCTTGCTGGAAATTAGGGTCGAACCGTACACTTACCCGAACCACTTTCCCATCTGGCGTGCTGGAGGTTGCTGCTAAGGTTTTGATGGATTCCCGTTTTTCGCGAAAAGTTGACAGGAGCTCTTCATATGTGAGCCCATACATGATTTCGCCTTCCTGGGTAGTCAGGTACGTATTAAAAAAGGAATGGCCGAAAAGCGTTGATGAAATTTGGCCCAACCGCTCCAGTAGTACCTCAAGAGAAGGGAAGACAAATCGCCCATATAGACTTTTGGGACTACTGGTCATGGTGGGGGTACGCTTCATAGGCCCAAAATACAAAATATGACCCGGGCCAGATGTATGAGTCGATGGGTAAAATTGCGGAATAACCAACAGGGGGTAGCAAGTCCGCAATGTTTCCTGATCAGTCTATCACTACGTAATTTCCATTCAATCGCTCAAGATGTGGAGGCATATGGTCTCCCAGTCGTTTGATGCGGTCCAGCACTGTTCGGTGAATCTTGGGGCTAAGACTACTGGATTGATTGCGGGATTTGACTGTGATTTCCCGGTTTTCGAGCTTCAGGGCCCAGTCTTCCCGTACCCGGTCATGTATAAGGTCTGTGATATTGGGCTTGACCTTCGCCGCTGCTATTGGGTCGAATCGAAGACCGAGGCTTTCTGCCTGATCCATCATGTAGCGCAGTGAAATATTGGAAATACCAGATTCCGAATACCCCCCTCCTACATCGGAGTGTACGCCAGGAAACCAGATTTCCTCGACTGAATCCTGGGCATTCATGAGGGTAGGAATGAATGTCCGTCTTCCTTCGTGAAAGGCAAGCAGGTGAAAGGCTTTTTTTACATTTTCGGCAACTGTCAGGTCCTTAAATAAATCAATCTGCTGAAAATTGATTCCCAAATCTACCGGAATGCCGAAAGACGCGACCGTATCAAATACGCCCAGCATATCAATGGCAACCTCATGAGAATTTCCCTTCGTCTTGAAACGTGCGCGTTTTGCACTAAAGTGGAGGACCTCCGGAATTCCGCGCTTATTAACCAGTGCTGCAAACATCCGTGCGATCGCTGCGCCTCTGCTAAAGCCAAATACAAAAATCTTATCTCCGGGTCGATAGTTTTCGACTAAGGTAACGAAACCCCGGTTTCGGATTTTGTTGGCTCCTTTTCCAGTGGCACCACCGATATATTTGTCAAGTCCTTCCCCGGTTCCCACGCCTTCAAAGTAGAAGGATTCCTGTGTATCATCCTGTACAAGGCTTTGGTGGAGCTTGAGAACATTGGTGATGTCAGATCCTTTTTCATAGGCATCAGAAGGGTCATTCCAGGTGCCATCAAAGCAAAAAATGAGGTTGCGGGATTTTCCGTTTCGCTGTAGGTCGAGTTGTGTGTGGAGTGTGTTTTTCATACTGAAGAATAAAATAGGGCATTTTATTTAGATTTATCGGGACTTCTCTTACCTGGCTTGATAATAAGTGGATTGGCTTCGAGTTCTTCGTTTTCCCGGCGTCTGCTGATGACATCCAGTGCGAGAAATATCGCTTTTCTGAAGCTTTCAGCATCTGCGGATCCCTTTCCTGCAATATCATAGGCTACTCCGTGATCAGGAGAGGTGCGGACCAGCGGCATTCCGGCTGTGAAGTTGACGCCCCCAAAACCTGTCATTAATTTGAAGGGGATCATGCCCTGGTCATGGTACATGGCGATTGTACCATTAAATCTACGATAGGTAAGCGAACCAAAAAATCCGTCAGCAGGGTAGGGCCCTTCAACCATCATGCCTTCATCGCGTAGCGCATTGATTGCGGGTAAAATGACTTCCTGCTCTTCTTTACCCAGTAAGCCGGAATCACCAGAATGAGGATTTAATCCCAGAACTGCAATAAGGGGTCTGGGGAGATTGAAATCCCGTCTGAGGCTGGACTCCATCAATTTTACTTTTTGAATAATGCGTTGGGTAGAGATATTGCGAGACACTTCCTGGATTGGAAGATGATTGGTTACCATGCCCACGCGCATTTCTTCGCTGACCATCATCATGAGATTTTCTTCTACGCTGAATGCTTTGGCAAACATTTCTGTATGTCCGACAAAATCCTCTTCGTGGAGCTGGACAGTTGCTTTATCGACTGGTAGCGTTACGATCGCATCCAATTCTTTATGCTGTGCATCTTCAATTGCGCGTTTTAGCGCGAGATGCGCAAGTTTGCCTCCGGCTTCTGAGGGCTGCCCCACATCTACACGATCCAGATCAGCAATACACTCGATGATATTGAATCGTCGGGATTGTGCCTGATTGGCCATCGGGATGACCGAGTAATTGAATTTATCTATGTCCAGAATCTTCCGGTAGATATTCAGTGCCCGCGATGAGCCATATAAAATGGGGGTGCACTGATCCCGCAATCTGGGATCGCTAAATGCTTTGAGAATCAATTCCGGACCAATACCGTTTACATCGCCTATGGTAATGCCTATTCTGAGCTTATGGTTAGTTCTTGTCATGTGGGTATGCTTTCATAACTGGTACTGCTTACTGACGGGTTTGTCAGGATGCAGAAGATTTTTTTCCGTAATTCGATAAGAATTCCAGTAGCAAGCGAACGCCTACTCCTGTTCCATTTTTACCCCGATAAGAGTCTGGCTTGGAAAGCCACGCCGATCCGGCGATGTCCAGGTGGATCCAGGGGTAGTCTGTAAATCGCTGTAAAAATTTTCCGGCAGTAATAGAGCCCGCTTCCCGGCCTCCTATGTTTTTTTGATCGGCAATATCGCTGTTGAGCATTTCGCCATACTCTTCCCATAGTGGAAATTCTACGAGTCTTTCATAGACCGTGTCGCCTGCTGCTTTTAACGCATCATTAGTAGGAGAGTCGGCGACCGACATCATAGCGAGACCTGCACCTCCGATGGCCACAACTTTTGCTCCGGTTAAGGTTGCCAGGTCAATCACGAGTGCTGGCTGATACTGCTTGGCATAGGCGAGGGCATCTGCCAGAATCATTCGTCCTTCTGCATCTGTATTCAGCACTTCTACTGTCGAGCCATCATACATCGTGATGACATCTCCGGGCACATAGGCATTTTGTCCCGGGCGATTATCAGTAGCGGGGACGAGGCCGATGACATGGCAGGGGATATTAAGTTTTGCCAAGCCACACAAGGCCCCTACTACCGCCGCCGCACCAGACATATCTGCCTTCATGAAGTCCATGGAATTTGCGGTCGGTTTGAGGGACAATCCTCCTGTGTCATACACCACCCCTTTTCCGACAAGGACAATCGGTTGAGAGTTGACCGGATTTTCAGGGCGATGCTCCAAAATGGAGAAGGTAGGAGGGTCGGGGCTTCCAAAATTAACGGCCAACAAGCCTCCCATCTTGAGAGATTTGATACGGGCCTTGTTGAGGACTTCTACCGAAAATCCATACGTTTCCCCTTTTTCTGCTATGCGTTTGGCAAATTCCTCCGCTGTGAGGGTAATCACAGGTTCATTGATGAAATCCCGCGCCAAACAGGTTACTTCGGCAATTATTACGCCTTTTTCAATGGCTTTAGCTGCTTCCTCATGAGTAGAAACTACTTGCACAGTTTGTAAACTGTTGGCTTTCTGTTTGGACTTGTAAACGAGGAATTGGTAATTGGTCAGCTGAATGCTTTCCGCGAGTGCAGTCAATTGACTGGTTTCGCTAAAGGTGGAGACTATATAAGCTGAAGCGTAGCTATATTCATTTGCAAAGCTCACAAATTGATGGGCCGCTTTTCGGATATGTTCCAGAGAGGGAGATTCCCCAAGACCTACTACCCAAATCGTGGCCTGTGGGAGGGAGATCAGGGTTTTTGTTCCGCGGGCGGCGTGGGCCTCTGTCAATTGATTTTCCTGCAAACCTAATTGCTGCGTGATGGCTGTGATATCCGTTGGCCTCAAACAGACAGCAATCATCGCTTCGGAGGTCGAAGCAGGAATTGAATGGACGACAGAAACCTTCATGTTAGCTAATTTAATGAGCCAAATTACAATATCTCATGCACAATCTGAAACCCAAGAAATATTTGGGACAGCATTTTTTACGGGATGAACAAATTGCTCGTCGTATTGTCGATCTGCTTCCCTTAGGATCAGAGAATCAGGTAGTTGAGATCGGACCTGGAATGGGGGTGCTTACAGGGGATTTGATCGAGCGGTATCCTCGCCTCAAAGTAGTCGAGGTCGATTCAGATGCCGTAGCGTATCTGACAAAGCGATTTGTCGATCCTAAGATTGATATCATTCATGCAGATGTGCTGAAATGGGATATGAAAGCAGATATCTCGCCAGACACCTACTTCATAGGAAATCTCCCTTACAATATCAGTTCGCCAATTTTCTTTCGCTTTCTGGAGCATTTGCCTTATATACAACACGGTGTTTTTATGATCCAAAAAGAAGTTGCTGCCCGCATTTGTGCGGATTCGGGGAATAAAACGTATGGAATTCTGAGTGTACTGTTAGGGGCTTACTTTGAGTTGAAATATGAATTCTCCGTATCGCCCGGCTCCTTTTCACCGCCACCCAAAGTAGTGAGTGGTGTGCTCAGTATGCGGAGGAGAGAAACGCTGCCTGATGTTCCCTTTCGGGATTTAAAGCAGGTTGTGAAGCAGGCTTTTAATCAGCGTAGAAAAACCTTACGAAATGCCTTAAAGAGCCTGGAATTTGAGCCGTTTGAAGGACAGGAGGTGTTTTTTAAGCAAAGAGCGGAGCAGGTTGACATTGAAGGATTCCTGATGCTTACCCGAAACCTGAAAGTAAGATAGTCGGATTGGTACAGCATCTCTCCATTGATGCTCGTCCTCTTTGTATATCCCATAAGTTCGACTTTCGCTCACCCCATTGTTGGAGACAAGGCTTGCGGGCCTCCTTTTCAAGGGAGGTTGGCCTGTGTGAAGGGATGTTCCCGTTTGGGCGAAGCCCTGTTTCCCATCGGGAAACCATATTTGTAGCAATAATGTCTCCCCTTTTTGCTGTCGGGCGCTTTACAGCGCTGACTCCCAAAATAAGGGGGGTGATGGTTCTACACATATTCAGCCGCTAAGCGGCTGGGCCTTCGGCCTGAAAAAAGGACCCAGGTTTATACTGTGATTACCGGAAGGTTACAGTCTTTCGTCTGATATCTGGAATCTGTATTCTTTCTCAAAGAGGTATTGTTGTGCATAATTGGGAATGGCGGATATCAGGGAAGCGAAAGCACTAATCCAGGGGTGACCCAAAAAAGAAAGGCGGAAATGTAATTTCCGCCTCCTTAAATTTAGCTTCTAATTCTAAAGATCTATACTAAAACGCTACTCCAACTGTCAGAGCAGTGTTGAGATTGATGCCTTTCATGGGAGCGAATGACAGTGATTCTGCGCTTTCCCATACGGCTGTTTTAAAGTTATTATAGGTCGCATCGACTTCTATTCCTACCCGCATGATCTTCAGCATTTTGATGTTTGCGCCGAGCAATACACCCAGACCTGCGTGATAGTTGTTATTGCGAATGGTCGGCAGGTTAGCAGTTGCGATATCATCATCTCCTACTTTGGTAATGGGGACATATACACCGGGATATACATCGAGCATCGCAACTTTGAAATGTTTTTCCAGTCCAATGACGGCTTTGATATCCTGACGTCTTCCCTGATAATCGGTAGAGATTCCTCCTCCCACATCATACTTCAGGTCGTCGATTCCTGCGCCTACCCGGAAAGCCCACTTGTTTTTGGTGTAATACCGTAGGTTTACACTTGCGGAAGTACTTCCCGAATAATTAATGTCTGCGACATCCGAATCAGACTTATTGATGTTGAAAGAACTAATATTTGCTGTTGCGCTAATTCTTTGTGCGACTGCTTCATGCATATGAAACAAAGCAGCAAAAAAGAAAGCGGTAATTGTGATTGACTTTAAGACGGTATTCATAAGAACAGGTTATTAGAATGTTGTCAAGGTTAGGGAGTGAGTTGGTATCCTCAATGTGCTCCCATTATGTTGTGGTAACTGCCAAATACTGTGCCCGTGGGATTTCGGGCAGTTATTCGAGGGTAAATGCCTGAATTGTGTATATTTTATGCTACACTTGCATGAAATTAGATCCATTGTGTACTTTTTTTAGTACAGGAGGCGGGAATCTGATGGCCAGGTAACCAGCATGCAAACGGAATTTATTTTTTGAATAATTAATTAGTTTTTCTGGGGATAAGTGCCTGATACGCGTTAAGTTGTATGATTTTTGAAAGGGAAAAGTACAGCTAAAGCAATATCTTTTGCGGTTGATACACATGGATAGATATTTCCCCCTTTCGCTTTTTCCTGATATCCTAAAGATGTGTATCTTGGCAATTGGCTAGTTGTACCTAATTTACATAGTAGAGTTAACATGAAGTATTGTTACCAAGCGCTCCTGTTCGTTTGTTTGTTTTGTATATCCCTACCACTATCAGCACAAGAGGGAAAAACTGATTCCATGGAAGTCAAGGAATTGGAGGCATCCGTCGTTAAAACGATGCAGATAGATCCTTTTTCTGAAGATCGAAACGGGGCTTTCCCTGCAAGTCGACCTGATAATTGGGCCGTTGGCCTTCATGCTGGATCTCCTTTTGTGGGAGGGGAAGTGCGGAGTACGCCCGGATATGCCGGAGGATTATATCTCCAGAAGTCTTTGGGCCATACCGTTTCGCTCCGTTTGCAGGGGACACTCGGCCGCACCTTTGGGCAGGATTGGGAGCCCACGGTTGACGGGGCACAGGTGAGTTACCGGAATTTCCGAACCTCTTTTTCAGATTTCTCCCTCCAGGCAGTTGTTGCCTCTAATAATATTAATTTCTTCCGCTCACAAGTGGGAGCCATTGTGTATGGCTTTGGTGGCTTGGGGCTTATGATGCATAAAGTAGAGCAGAATCTTTCTAATGGAAACGGAGAAGCCTATAACTATGCTTCTATCACCGCTCCAACTACCCGGGATGATAAAAGTCAGGTTCTGGATGCGTTGGCGAGTTTGCAGGACGATACATATGAGACCTCCATTCTGCCTGATCCCCTTGATCCCAATGTGAATGATAGATACATCAATCCCAGTTTGATATTGGGAGCAGGGGTTGGATTTCGTCTATCACGCCGAGTGGATTTAAACCTGGAATACCGGGCCTCCTGGCATAACACGGATTTTATCGATGGGTTTGCTACTTCCCGAAGCAGCAACCCTACTGCGTTTAATGACATTATGCATTATCCCAGCGTATCGCTGGCCTTTAAAGTCGGAAAAGGATCCGAGTCTCGCTGGTGGACCAATCCGCTGGCTACTCCCTATGAAAATATTCGTCAGTTGAATCAGGCAGTAATTGAAACACGAACTGATTCAGATGGAGACGGAGTTGCCGACTACCTTGATGAAGAGTCTTTTACAGCTCCGGGTGCAACTGTCAATACCCGCGGTGTTACGGTTGAGACCCAGGATGATTTACTGTTAAAAGTAACGGAAGAACTGGGTAAACTTGCCGAAAATGTTTCGGATTTGGCAAAACAAAATGATCAGAAAATTGAGCAGCTTCGTGCCCAAATTGAAGCAGGTTCTATTTCGGTGATGCCGGTTACGATTCATTTTGATTACGGCCGCTCACTGATCAAACCTGAATTTTATCCTGCTATTCAGGAAGTTGCTGCTTATATGAAGCAATATCCCAATGCAAAAGTTCGGGTGAGTGGATATACCGATAATCGGGCCGGGGAGCCGTATAATAAGGAACTGGCACATAGTAGGATCAATGCTGCAATTTTTGCACTTGCTGCTTATTTTTCAGTACCCGAAATTAGGTTTGTGAAAGAGGTAGTGGGGGAGGATGAAAGTTTGGTCCCTAATCTTCCCGAGGATATCTACCCTCGAAATGATGGTCCTCATTACCTGAATCGAAGAGTCGTATTCTCTGTGGTAGAATAAATAATGGCTGCTGAGTGTAGCTTGTTATCCAGGTCGCTGAAAGTAGGATAAGTCCTCCTCTCAGCGACCTGTTTCGTATGTATAATTCTTTGGGAAATTCCACCTTGTCTTATTGCGCTTGAGATACATATCACTCCATGGCCCCAAATGCGGGTTGCGGATTCCATTCACAATGATGGACAGACTGTTAGGAAAACTTATCCCATCGATCCGGGTGGGGGATGTGTCATATCAGAACCTGATTCCAGCTTGGGGTATAAGGAGGTACTACTATTACGCCAACCAAAGGCTATAGCCTTCAGAGTTCGTTTGTATGTAGAGCGGGAAGATACTTTTGGCTGATGTGATGCTGGGATTTACAAATTGAGGCCACCTGTGGTTGGCAGGGAATTGTAAATTACATCATGAATC